>JAICYE010000178.1 GCA_025934385.1 Acidimicrobiia bacterium
GACACCGTGCGGGACTTCTGGCGGGGGGACAACGCCGCCCTGCCGGAGTTCGCCTCCCGCATCACCGGCAGCTCCGACCTCTACCAGTCGGACGGGCGCCACCCCTCGGCGTCGATCAACTTCGTCACCGCCCACGACGGTTTCGCGCTGGCCGACCTGGTCTCCTACAACGACAAGCACAACGAGGCCAATGGCGAGGACAACAACGACGGCGAGAGCCACAACCGTTCGTGGAACTGTGGCGCCGAGGGCCCGACCGACGACCCGGACATCCGGGCGCTGCGCCGCCGGCAACAGCGCAACTTCCTCTCGACGCTGTTCCTCTCCCAGGGTGTGCCGATGCTCCTCGGCGGCGACGAGATGGGCCGCACGCAGGGCGGCAACAACAACGCCTACTGCCAGGACAACGAGATCTCCTGGCTCGACTGGGCCCTCAAGGAGGAGAACGCCGATCTCGTCGCCCTCACGTCGCGCCTGGCCGAGTTCCGCCGCGACCACCCGGTGTTCCGCCGCCGCCGCTTCTTCCAGGGCCGGCCGATCCACGGCAGCGGCGTCACCGACATCGGCTGGTTCGCCCCCGACGGTACGGAGATGTCCGAGGAGGACTGGGATTCGGGCTTCGCCAAGTCGGTCGGCGTGTTCCTGAACGGCGATGCCATCCCCGACCCCGACCCCCGGGGCGAGAAGGTCACCGACGACTGCTTCATCCTCCTCTTCAACGCCCACCACGAGAAGCTGCCGTTCACGATCCCCAACCGGGACTGGGGCGACCACTGGGTCGTCGTCCTCGACACCGACTGCCTGGTGCTTCGCTCGGAGGGCGGTGCGGCGGCCCCGACGAGCCCGACGACCATCGCCTGGGAGCCGGGGTTCGGCGAAGGCGAACCGGTGAAGAAGGGCGACCGGATCGACGTCGGGGCCCGTTCGCTGGTGGTGCTGCGCCGTGTCGAATAGCTCCGGGTC
This sequence comes from Acidimicrobiia bacterium, assembly GCA_025934385.1. The sequence continues at coordinate 964 of JAICYE010000178.1, forward strand.
GACCGACGGCGAGGCGTCGGAGCCGCGGGGGAATCCCTGGCCGCTGTCGACCTACCGGATCCAGCTGCAGCCGGCCTTCGGCTTCGACGACGTCACCGCCATCGCCCCCTACCTGCACCGCCTGGGGGTGAGCCACCTCTACGCCTCTCCCTACCTGCAGGCGGCGCCGGGATCCACCCACGGCTACGACGTGATCGACCACAGCCGGGTCAACGCCGAGCTGGGCGGCGAGGCCGGCCACGAGCGGATGTGCGCCGCCCTCGGCGGCGCCGGGCTGGGCCAGGTCCTCGACATCGTGCCCAACCACATGGCGATCACCAGCGGCAACCGGTGGTGGTGGGACGTGCTGGAGAACGGGCCGTCGTCGCAGTACGCCTCGTACTTCGACGTCGACTGGGACCCGCCCGAGGCCAAGCTCCGCAACACCGTGCTGATGCCGATCCTCGGCGACCACTACGGCCGGGTGCTCGAGGCCGGTGAGCTGAAGCTGCAGCGCGACGGCGGCGGCTTCACCGTCCACTACTACGACAACGTCCTGCCCGTCGCTCCCCGCTCCCTCGACGACCTGCTCGGCCCCGCCGCCCGGCGCTGCCGCTCGGCCGAACTCGAGAGCCTGGCGACGTTCTTCGGCCGCCTGCCGCCGTCGTATTTGACCGACCGGGCCAGCGTCCGGGAGCGCCACCGTGACAAGGAGGTGCTGCGGGCCAGCCTGGCCCGGCTGCTGCGGGAGCAGCCGCCGGTGGCGGCGGCGGTCGACGCCGAGGTGGCGGCGGTCAATGCCGACCCCGACCGGCTCGACGCCCTGCTGGAGCGGCAGAACTACCGGCTGGCCTTCTGGCGCACCGCCGGCCGGGAGCTCGACTACCGCCGCTTCTTCGACATCCACACGCTGGCGGCGCTGCGGATGGAGGACGAGGCCGTCTTCGTCGACACGCACGAGCTCGTCATCTCCTGGCTCGACCGGGGCGTGGTCGACGGGTTGCGCATCGACCACCCCGACGGCCTGCGGGATCCCGAGGGTTACCTCCGCCGCCTGGCCCGCACAGGATCACCGAAACCTGGTGGCCCCCACGCCTACGTGGTGGTGGAGAAGATCCTGGAGCCCGGCGAGCGGCTGCCGCAGTCGTGGCCGGTGGCCGGCACGACCGGCTACGACTTCACCTACCGGGTCGGCGGGCTGTTCGTCGACCCGGCCGGCGAGGAGCCGCTGTCCGAGGCCTACACCGCCTTCACCGGCGAGACCGTCGACTACGACGAGGTCGTCTACGAGAAGAAGCACCTGGTGATGTCGGAAGTGCTGTCGTCCGAGATCAACCGGCTGACGGGGTTGGCGATCGACGTCTGCGAGCATCACCGCCGCTACCGCGACTACACCCGCCACGAGCTCCACGAGACGCTGCGGGAGCTGATCGCCGCCTTCCCGGTCTACCGCTCCTATGTGGTGCCAGGGGCCGGCGGCCCGTCCCCGGACGACGCCGCCCACGTCGAGGAAGCGGTGAAGCTGGCCCGGAGCCGCCGTCCGGATCTCGACGGCGAGCTGTTCGACTTCTTCGCCGACGTCCTCCTCGGTCGACACCGGGGGACGGTGGAGGACGAGCTCGTCGCCCGCTTCCAGCAGGCCACCGGGCCGGTGATGGCCAAGGGCGTGGAGGACACGACCTTCTACACCTACAACCGGCTCACCTCGCTCAACGAGGTCGGCGGCAGCCCCGGCCGCTTCGGGGTGAGCCCGGAGGAGTTCCACGACGGCAACGAGCACATCGCCCGCCACTGGCCGGGGACGCTGCTGGCGACGTCGACCCATGACACCAAGCGCTCGGAGGACACCCGGGCCCGCATCGCCCTGCTGTCGGAGATCCCCCGGGAGTTCGCCGAAGCCGTGGCCCGGTGGACCGTGCTGGGCCGGCGGCACCGCACCGACCCGTCGCTCCCCGACCGCAACGCCGAATGGCTCCTGTACCAGACGCTGATCGGCGCCTGGCCGCTGTCGGCCGAGCGGGCGGTGGCCTACATGGAGAAGGCCTCCAAGGAGGCCAAGGAGCACACCAGCTGGGTGGACCCCGACCCGGCCTACGACGACGCGCTGCGCCGCTTCGTGGAGGGCGTCCTGGGCGACGAGGAGTTCGTGGCCGCGGTGGAGGCCTTCGTCGCTCCGCTGGTGGAGCCGGGCCGGGTCAACGCCCTGGCCCAGTGCCTGCTGAAGCTGGCGTCGCCCGGCGTGCCCGACGTCTACCAGGGCAGCGAGCTGTGGGACCTCTCGCTGGTCGACCCGGACAACCGGCGCCCGGTCGACTTCGCCCGCCGGGAGGCGCTGCTGGCCGAAGCGGAAGCGGTGGACGGGCCGGCCGCGGTGTGGCCCGGCCGGGCCGACTCCGGCCTGCCGAAGCTGCTGCTGACCCAGCGGACGCTGCACCTGCGCCGCCGCCGCCCGGAGTTCTTCTGCGTGGGCAGCGGCTACCTCCGCCTCGCCGCCGCCGGCCCGAAGTCCTCCCACGCCGTGGCCTTCGCCCGCACCGCCGCCGGAGGCGGCCAACCCGGCGTCGTGGCGATCGCCCCGAGGCTGGTGCTCGGTTTGGCCGGCGACTGGGCCGGCACGACGCTCGGCCTGCCGCCCGGCCGCTGGGCCGACGTGCTCGACGGCGGCCGTCGCACCTTCGAGGGCGAGATCGCCGTGGCCGATCTCCTCTCGCCCTTCCCCGTCGCCCTCCTCGAACGAGCCGGGTGAGAGGAACCGAAGGTGACGACGTTCTCGGTGTGGGCGCCGAAGGCCAGTGAGCGGGTCGATCTCGTGCTGCCCGGCGAGCGGCGGCGGATCGAGATGGCGCCCGCGGCGCGTCGGGGCCCGGGGGATGGGGGGCGTCCCCCCGACAACGGCGGCGTGAGCCGCCAGGGATGGTGGGCCGTCGACGTGCCCGAGGCCGGGCCGGGAACCGACTACCAGTTCTCGCTCGACGGCGGGCCGGCGCTGCCCGACCCGCGGTCGCCGTTCCAGCCGGACGGGGTGCACGGCCCGTCCCGGGTCGTCGACCACGGCGCCTTCGACTGGACCGACGACCTCTGGCGGGGCTCGGCGCCGCTGTCGAGCGCGCTGATCTACGAGGCCCACGTCGGGACGTTCACGCCCGAGGGCACGTTCGACGCCGCCGTCAGCCGCCTCCCCCACCTCGTCGAACTCGGCGTGACCCACCTCGAACTGCTGCCGGTGGCCGAGTTCCCCGGTACCCGGGGCTGGGGCTACGACGGCGTCGACCTCTTCGCCCCCCACCACGCCTACGGCGGGCCCGACGGGCTCGAGCGGCTCGTCGACGCCTGCCACGCCGCCGGCCTCGGCGTGATCATCGACGTGGTCTACAACCACCTCGGGCCCGACGGGAACTACCTCGGCACCTACGGCCCGTACTTCACCGACCGCTTCTACACGCCGTGGGGTGACGCGGTCAACTACGACGACGCCGGCAGCGACGAGGTCCGGGCCTTCGTCGGCGACAACGCCTGCCACTGGTTGGAGCATTACCACGCCGACGGGCTCCGGCTCGACGCCGTCCACGCCATCTTCGACAGCTCCGCCGTCCACATCCTGGAGGAGCTGGCCCGGCGGGTGGCGGCGCTCGAGGCCCGCCTCGGCCGACGAAAGTTCCTGATCGCGGAGAGCGACCTCAACGACCCGAGGCTCGTCCGGGCGCCGGAGGCCGGGGGCTACGGCCTCGACGCCGCCTGGAGCGACGACTTCCACCACGCACTGCACAGCGTCCTCACCGGCGAGACCTCGGGCTACTACGAGGACTTCGGCGGTCTCGCCCGCCTCGGCCGGGCACTGGAGCGCGGCTACGTCTACGCCGGCCAGTACTCCGCCCACCGGGGCCGCCGCCACGGCCGGCCGCTCGATGGCGTGCGGGCCGACCGGCTGCTCGGCTACCTCCAGAACCACGACCAGGTCGGCAACCGGGCCACCGGGGAGCGGTCGTCGGCGCTCATGAGCATCGGCCGCCTCGACATCGCCGCCGCGCTGGTGCTCTGCTCGCCGTTCGTGCCGATGCTCTTCGAGGGCGAGGAGTGGGGCGCCTCCACGCCGTTCCAGTACTTCACCGACCACATCGACGCCGAGCTCGGCCACCTCGTCAGCGAGGGCCGCCGCCGGGAGTTCGCCGCCTTCGGCTGGAAGCGCGAGGACGTCCCCGACCCCCAGGACATCGCCACCTTCGAACGCTCCGTCCTCGACTGGGCCGACCTCGACAAGGATCCCCACGCCGGCCTGCTCGAATGGCACCGCTCGCTGATCGCCCTCCGGCGCCGCCTGCCCGCCCTGTCCGACGGCGGCTTCGACACCGTCCGCACCGCCTGGGACGAAGCCGCCGCCTGGTTCACCCTGACCCGCGGCCCGGTCACGGTGGCATGCAACCTCGCCGGACGGCCCCAATCGGTCCCGGTCCCGGTGGAGGGCGACACGACCATCCTGTTGGCCTCCGACCCCGCCTCCACGACCCTGGCCGCCGCCGTCACCCTCCCGCCCGACTCGGTGGCGATCCTCGGCCCCCCGACGTGAGGACGGGTCTTCCAGCGCAACCGGTTGCGCGCCGCGACGGTTTCTGGGGCCGTCA
>JAICYE010000189.1 GCA_025934385.1 Acidimicrobiia bacterium
AGAACCGGCTGCCCTGCATCTACCTGGTCGACTCCGGCGGCGCCTTCCTGCCGCTGTGGGACGACGTCTTCCCCGACCGCGACCACTTCGGCCGCATCTTCTACAACCAGGCCACGCTGTCGGGGCTCGGGATTCCCCAGATCGCCTGCGTCATGGGCATGTGCACCGCCGGCGGGGCCTACATGCCGGCCATGTCCGACGAGACCGTCATCGTCCGCAAGCAGGGGACGATCTACCTCGGCGGGCCCCCACTGGTGAAGTCGGCCATCGGCGTCGACGTCTCCGAGGAGGAGCTGGGCGGCGCCGACGTCCACGCCCGGACCTCCGGCGTCGTCGACCACTACGCCCTCGACGACGCCCACGCCCTGGCCATCGTGCGGGACATCGTCGCCTCGCTCCACCACGAGAAGCACCTGCCGCCCGGCCTGTCCGAGCCCGAGGAGCCGAAGTACGACCCCCGGGAGCTCTACGAGATCGTCCCCGACGACGTCCGCATCCCCTACGACGTCCACGAGGTGCTGGCCCGCCTCGTCGACGGCAGCCGCTTCCACGAGTTCAAGGCCCTCTACGGAACCACGATCGTCTGCGGGTTCGCCCACATCATGGGCTTCCCGGTCGGGATCGTGGCCAACAACGGCATTCTGTTCTCGGAGTCGTCGCTCAAGGCCGCCCACTTCATCGAGCTCTGCAACCAGCGCAAGATCCCGCTGGTCTTCCTGCAGAACATCTCCGGCTTCATGGTCGGCGCCGACGTCGAGGCCGGCGGCATCGCCAAGGACGGCGCCAAGATGGTCACCGCCGTGTCCTGCTCGGTGGTGCCGAAGTTCACCGTCGTCATCGGCGGGAGCTTCGGCGCCGGCAACTACGCCATGTGCGGGCGGGGCTACTCGCCCCGGTTCCTGTGGATGTGGCCCAACGCCCGCCTGTCGGTCATGGGCGGCGAGCAGGCGGCAGCGGTGCTGGCCACCGTGAAGCAGGGCGGCTTCCCCGGGAAGGAGGAGGAAGAGGCCTTCAAGCAGCCGATCCGCGATCAGTACGACCGCCAGGGCCACCCCTACTACACCACCGCTCGCCTGTGGGACGACGGTGTCATCGACCCCCTCGACACCCGACTCACGCTGGCTCTGGCGCTGTCCGCCACCTACAACGCTCCGATCCCCGAGCCGAACTACGGCGTCTTCCGGATGTGATGAGAGTGACCCTGACGAACCAGTCCAGGAACCGCAACCCGCAGCACGTGCCCACCGTGCTCGTGGCCAACCGGGGCGAGATCGCCGTCCGGGTGTTCCGCACCGCCCGCCGCCTCGGGTTGCGCTGCGCCGCGGTGTACTCCGAGGCCGACGCCGGCGCGCCGTTCGTCCGGATGGCCGACGCCGCCTACTGCATCGGCCCCGCCCCCGCCGCGCAGTCCTACCTCCGCATCGACCGCATCCTGGAAGCGGCGAAGGCCCTGCGGGCCGACCTCGTCCACCCCGGCTTCGGCTTCCTCTCCGAGGACGCCAACTTCGGACGGGCGGTGGAAGGCGCCGGCCTCGCCTTCGTGGGCCCGTCCCCCGACGTGCTGGCGGCCATGGGTGGCAAGGACGAGGCCAAGCGGATCGCCGTCGCCGCCGGCGTGCCGGTGCTGCCGGGCTACGGCGGCGAGGATCAGGACGACGCCGCCCTGGAGCGGGCGTCCAAGGAGATCGGGTACCCGCTGATCGTCAAGCCCGCCGCCGGCGGCGGCGGCAAGGGCATGGCGGTGGTGCGCACCGAGGACGAGCTGCTGCCGGCACTGGAATCCGCCCGTCGGGTGGCGGCCGGCGCCGTCGGCGACACGAAGCTCATCCTGGAGCGGTACCAGCCGGCGCCGCGCCACGTCGAGGTCCAGGTGATGGCCGACGCCTTCGGCAACGTCATCCACCTCGGCGAGCGGGACTGCTCCCTCCAGCGCCGCCACCAGAAGATCCTCGAAGAGACGCCGTCGCCGATCGTCGGCCCGGCTTTGCGCCCCCGGCTCACCGGTGCGGCCGTGGCCCTCTGCCGGCACGTCGGCTACCGCAATGCCGGCACGTGCGAGTTCCTCGTCGACGAGGACGGTGAGACCTTCGGGTTCATCGAGATGAACGCCCGCCTCCAGGTCGAGCACCCCGTCACCGAGATGGTCACCGGGCTCGACCTCGTCGAGCTGCAGCTGAAGGTGGCGATGGGCGAAGCGCTGCCCATCACCCAGGACGACGTGAAGCCGGCGGGCCACGCCGTCGAGGTCAGCCTCTACGCTGAGGACCCCGACGCCGGCTTCCTGCCCCAGTCGGGCCGGCTGGTCCACGTCCGCTGGCCGGCCGAGGCCCGCATCGACTCCGGCGTCGACGAGGGCGCCGACGTCACCACCCACTACGACCCCATGCTGGCCAAGGTGATCGTCCACGCCGACGACCGGCCGGCGGCGCTCGAGTGCCTGGCGGCGGCACTGGCCGAGACCGAGGTCCTCGGGCTGCGCACCAACCTGCCGTTCCTCCGCATGCTGGCGGCCGACCCGACCGTGGCCGCCGGCCGGGTCACCACCACGTGGCTGGAGTCGGCCCACGCCGGCTGGAGCTCGGGCGTCGACGACCACGACGTCCCGTCGGCGGCCGTGGCCCTGGCCGGCGCGGCCGATGCCGCCCGCATCCTCGGGGAACGCCGGGGCCCCGACCCCTGGGCGGCGGCCGGCCCCTGGCGCCACCTCGAGCCCGGCCCGACCCACGTCGTCGTCCAGGCCAACGGCGGCGAGCAGCTCGTCGACGTGCGGGGCACCGGCCCCTTCCGGGTCGGCGATCTCCGGCTCGAGCCGACCGATCCCCGCCACGAGCCCGACGGCGACGCCCATGGCTGGCTGGTCGACGGCACCCGGGCCGCCGCGGTCCCCGCTGCCGGACTGGTCCACGTCCTCTGGGACGGGCAGCCCTACGAGCTCCCCCTCGGGATCCGGCCCCGCCTCGTCGACGCCGAGGGCGGCCCGGCCCAGCTCGGCGCCCCCATGCCCGGCACGGTGATCGCCGTCAAGGTCGCCGCCGGCGACCGGGTCGAGCGGGGACAGGCCCTCGTCGTGGTGGAAGCGATGAAGATGGAGCTGGAGGTCAAGGCGGCGGCCGACGGCGTCGTGTCCGCCGTCCTCTGCAGCCCCGGCGAGGCGGTCAAGAAGGGCCAGCCGCTCGTCGCCCTCGAGGCCTCCGGCGAGTAACCGCCCCAAGCCCGAACCGGCGTTCCTCACCGCGTAGGGAGCGCGGTGGAGAACGCCGGTTGTGGGTGAGGCAGGCTGAGCCGGTGAATCTAGCCCCTGACCCCGACGACGTGCTCGAGCTGTTCCTCGGTTTCTGGATCGCCCGCACCGTGATGGCCGCGGTCGAGCTCGGTGTCTTCGAAGCGCTGGCCGACGACACCGCGCCGGACGGGCTCAGCCTCGACGAGGCACGGGCGGCACTGCGTCTCGCCGCCCGTCCGGCCCGCGCGCTGCTCGACACCTGCCTGGCGACGGGACTCCTCGACAAGACGGACGGGCGCTACCGCAACTCACCGCTGGCCGCCCGCCACCTCGCCGCCGGCTCCGAGTACTCCCTGCGCAACTACGTCCTCGACGAGCGGTGGTGCTGGCCGGCCTGGGGCCGGCTGGAGGACGCGCTCCGGGCCGACCACCAGCTCCTCCCCGAGGACAGCGAGGGATATCACGCATTCCCGGAGGATTTCTTTCTCGACTTCCTCCACGGCCACTCGCTGGCCATGGGCGAACGGCTGGCGGCGGCGGCCGACCTCGGCCCGGCCCGCCGGATCATGGACGTCGGCGGCGGCTCCGGCGCCGTCTCCATCGCCCTCTGCCGGGCGTTCCCCCACCTGGAGGCCGTCGTGGTCGACCAGCCGCCGGTGGCCGCCCGGGCCGCCGTCCACGTGGAGGACGCCGGCCTCACGCATCGGATCACCACCTGGCCGGCCAACCTCTTCGAGGACGGGCTGCCGCCCGGCTGCGACGCCGCCGTGCTGGCCAACGTCCTCCACGACTTCTCGCCGGAGCGGGCACAGGAGATCCTCCGCCGGGTCCACGCCGCCCTCCCGGCCGGCGGGAGGCTCCTGATCCTCGAGATCGCCCCCGACGACGACCGCCGGGGCCCGCCGTTGGCGGTGGCCTTCTCGGTGGCGATGATCGTCAACACCGCCGGCGGCGACGCCCACACCGTCCCGCACTACCGGAAGTGGCTCGAGGGCGCCGGATTCGCCGACGTCACGGTGACGCCGATCGCCGGGCGGATGGTGACGACGGTCCTGCAGGCCGTCAAATCCTGAAAAACGTAAGGGGCTTCATCCGAAATTGCCCCCTTTAACCGTCCTGGTGCCAGTGGTACGTTTGCGCAGATTGTTCTGTACGGAAGCGTCTGGGGAAGGCGTTCGACCGATGGACCTGCGGAGACGCACCAGCCAAGCCCTCGCCGGCGCCGGAGCGCTACTGATCATCGTCGGCCTGTCGGTCGGCGGCGGGGTCGCCATCGCCGAGTCGTCGCCGCCGGCCGGGGCTGCGCCCGAGGTCCACAAGGCGACGACGACGTCCGACCCCGGGTCGTCGGGTTCGCAGTCGTCCAGGCCCCGCCGGAACCGGGCGACGACCACCACCGGGGCCACCGGCGGCGGCTCCTCCGGTTCGAACGGCTCGAGCGGCTCGACGGGCTCGGGCGGCTCCTACGGCAACAGCGGCTCGACGGGCTCGGGCGGGTCCTACGGGTACACCACCACGACCCGCTCGGGTAGCGGCTACGGCGGCTCGACCGGCACGACCGGTTCCGGCGGGTCGTACGGCTCGGGCGGCTCGTACGGGTACACCGGCACGACACGCTCGACAACGGCGACGACCCGCCCTTCGACCTCCGCCACCACGGCCCCGCCGACCAGCGCCACGACCGCCACCACCCAGCCGGCGACGTCGACCACCGCCCCGCCGGCGACCGCGGCGGCGAAGCCCGGTCACACCCGGGCGGCCAACTCCCCCGACGCCGGCACCTCGTCCTCGCCGGGAAATCCCGACTCCCGGTCGGGCTCCGGCGGGACGCCCGGGATCCGTCCGCTCGACCCGGCGCAGCGGTCGGCCAACGCCACGCCGCCGCCCGCCGCCACCGTCACCACCGCCGCCCCGGTTCCGCAGCCGGCCGGCCCGGCCGTCCCGATCGTGTCGCCCGACACGCAACCGGCCGACGCCACCACGAGCACCACGGCTGAAGCCGGGGCGTCGCAGCCGGTCACCAGGTCGCTGCCCGACAGCGACGTGGGCGGCACCGAGAGCGACCGCGGCGCGGCGAGCACGGGCCGGCAGCTGAGCGCCACCGGCGACGCCACCCGGCGCCTCATCATCCTCGGCGGCGTGGCCATGCTCATCGGCGCCGTCGTGATCGCCTTCACCGGCCGGGAAGAGCCGCTGCCGCT
>JAICYE010000112.1 GCA_025934385.1 Acidimicrobiia bacterium
AAGGCCAGCTCGGCCAGGCCGGCGCCGCCGGCGTAGCCGTCGTACACGAAGATCGTGGGCTCACCCGTCTGGGAATGGTCGGCCATCGACACGCCGCCGACGTCCCACCGGTCGCAGATGGCGAAGAGGGGCAGCATGCCGATGAGGGCGTGCTCCGCGGCGTGGGCGGCCGACAGCACCGAGCGGGACTGCGGCACGGGAGGCTGGTGAGGCCCCGAAGCATCGAGCCCCGCGCCGACCGCCACCTCGACCGGGATCGTGTACCAGCCGGCCCGGGTCGACAGCCGCCGGGGCGGGAGGCGGAGGTCGACCGTCTCGAGGACCTCGCCGCTGCCGATCCGCCGGCGCTGGTAGGCCACCGTCGTCGTCGTCACCTCCACCCCGCCGAGATGGAGCGTCGATCGGCCGACGGGCCGGGCCCGCTCCTCACCGGTGACGGCGATGTCGATGTCGTGGCGGGGCTGGGTGTACTCGTCGACCTCGACGGGCTCGAGCAGGGCGTAGGAGTCGTCGAGGTCGAGGTGCTCGACCCGGTACTGACGGCCCTGGTGGAGGTAGATGGCGCCGGGGTGGGCGACGTGGAAGACGCGGGCGCTGTCGACGGTGCCGACCAGGCGGGTGGACTCCGACTCGTAGAGCCGGTACTCGACCGACGACCCCGTCCGCAGGCCGACCTTGGGGGCGGGCGCCTCCGGCCGGGCCCAGTACATCTTTCCCGCCCGGGGCTTGAGGGCGTCGGCTAGGACGAGCTCCCGCACGGCGTCGTCGACGGCGGCGCCCAGGGCGCCGCCGGACAGCACCGGATCGTCGGACGCCAGCGGGAGCTCGTAGGCGGCGCAGCCGACGTGGGGCCGGGTCACGAACGGGTTCGTCGGGTTGACCACCGCCGGTTCCAGCGGCCGGGTGAAGAGCTCGGTTGGATGGTCGAAATACCAGCGGTCGAGCTGGTCGTCGCCGGCCACGAGGACGGCGGCCGACGGCTGGAGCGCCCGCCCCGCCCGGCCGGCCTGCTGCCAGAACGAGGCCAGGGTGCCGGGGAACCCGTGCAGGATCACCGCATCGAGGCCGGCGATGTCGATGCCGAGCTCCAGAGCGTTGGTGGCGGCGACGCCGAGGAGGTCGCCCTTCGACAGCGCCGTCTCCAGCTTGCGCCGCTCCTCCGGCAGGTACCCGCCGCGGTAGGCGGCCACCGCCTCGGCGAGCCCTCGGCCGCCGGCGGCAACGGCGCCGTCCAACCGCCGCTGCGCCTGCCGGGCCACCAGCTCAGCGCTGCGCCGGCTGGGGGAGAAGGCGATCGTCCGCAGCCCCCGCCCGACCAGGTGGGCCAGGAGCCCGCCGACCTCGGCCGTGCCCGAGGCCCGCCGCCCGAGCTCGGGATCGACCATCGGCCGGTCGAGCAGCGCCACCGCCCGCGGCCCCCGGGGCGAGCCGTCGTCGTCGACGGCGTCGACCGGCAGGCCGCACAGCTCGGCGGCCAGGCCGGCCGGGTTGCCGATGGTGGCGCTGGCGAAGCAGAAGGCCGGCTCGGAGCCGTAGCGGAGGCACACCCGCCGGAGCCGGTGCAGCAGGTGGGCGACGTGGCTGCCGAAGATGCCCCGCAGCGTGTGGAGCTCGTCGACCACGACGTAACGCAGCCGCATGAGAAAGGTCGCCCAGCGGTCGTGATAGGGGAGGATCCCGGTGTGGAGCATCTCCGGATTGGTGAGGACCACGTTGGCTGTGCGCCGGAGGGAGGCCCGCTCCTCGATGGGCGTGTCGCCGTCGTAGGCCACGGCCCGCATCCCCGGAACCAGCCACGACCTCAAGTGCCGGAGCTGGTCGTGGGCCAGCGCCTTCGTCGGGAACAGTAAGAGCGCAGTGTCCTTCAGGCCGGCGAGCACCGACTCGGCGATCGGCGCCTGGTAGCAGAGCGACTTGCCCGACCCCGTGCCGGTGGCCAGGGCGACGCTGCGGCCGGCCCGCAGGCGGTCGACCGCCTCCGCCTGGTGGACGTAGAGCCGCTCCGCCCCCCGGGCCCCGAGCCGCTCCAGCACTTCCGGGTGCAGGGGCCGTTCCGGTTCCCCGTATCGGGCCGGACGGGCGGGGAGCACCTCGAGACGCGTCAGCCGGCCTCCCAATTCGGGGTCGGCGGCCAGCTTCTCCAGCGCCTCGATCGCGTCCACGACGAGGTCGAAGCTAACCTCGGGGTGTGGCACTCAAGAACCTCGTCAGCAAGCTCACGAAGCCGGTCGAGGAGGATGACCGGGAGAAGCTGGTCGAGTTCTGCTCGCAGCTCCAGGGCTGCTGCGCCATCGACGAGATCCAGGCCCGGACGGTGGCCCGCTGCGTCGGCGAGATCTCGTCGGTGCGGATCGTCCCCCGGGCCGGCGCCCCGTCGCTCGAGGTCGCCCTCACCGACGGCCGGGGCACCATCACGGCGGTGTTCTTCGGCCGCAAGAAGATCGCCGGGCTGAGTCCCGGCCGCCGCCTCGTCGTCGAGGGGATGGTGGCGCCGCTCAACAACCGGGCGTTCATGTACAACCCGGTCGACGAACTGCTGCCCTGACGGGCGGCGCGGCCCGGGCCGCGCCGTGCCGGTCAGGATCCGGCGGATCGCGGCCTCCGACTCCGGCGTCACCAGGGCGATCACCTCGTCGCCGATCTGGAACACCGTGTCGCCCCGGGGCACGACGACGTGGTCCTCCCGGACGACGGCCACGAACGTCGAGTCGCGGGGGATGCTGAGCTCCCGGATGCTCGGCCCGATGACCGGGGCGTCCTCGGCCAGCGTGACCTCCACCAGCCGGGCCCGCCCCTTCTCCAGCTGCAGCAGCCGGACGAGACTGCCGACCGAGAGGGCCTCCTCGGTCAGCGCCAGGATCAGGTGGGGCGTGGACACCGCCACGTCGACGCCCCAGTTCTCGTTGAACAGCCACTCGTTCTTCGGGTGGTTGACCCGGGCCACGACCCGGGGGACGGCGAATTCCTGTTTGGCCAGGAGCGAGATCACGAGATTGTCCTCGTCGTCGCCGGTGGCGGCCACCACCACGTCGACGGCGCCGATGTCGGCCTCCCGCAGCGACGTCACCTCGCAGGCGTCGGCGGTGTGCCACTCGATGCTGCCGCCCTCACCCCGGGGGCCGGTGAGGGCTGGGGCGGCCCGGGTGACGACGCCCGGGTCCTGCTCGATCATCAGCACCTGGTGGCCGCCCTCGGCCAGGTCGTTGGCGATGAACTGGCCGACGTTGCCGGCCCCGGCGATGGCCACCCGCATCGGTCAGTGCCCGTCCTTCCCGCCCTCGAGCCGCTCGCTCAGGGCGTCGAGGGCGTCGGTGGCCGCCGTGAATGTGACCACGTCGCCTTCCTGGCCGATGATGTCGGACGTGACGATCCGGGCCGAGCCCAGCCGGGTGACGGCGGTCAGCCAGAAGCGACCCGGCTCGTTGAGCCCGGCCAGCTTCTTGCCCGCCCACGATGCCGGCAGCCCCCGCTCGACGACGCAGATCTTGCCGCTCGGATCGGACCAGTCGGCCTTCATCTCGCCGGGCAGCAGGCGGCGCAGCACCTGGTCGGTGGCCCAGCTCACCGTGGCCACCGTCGGGATGCCCAGCCGCTGGTAGATGAGCGCCCGCCGGGGGTCGTAGATCCGGGCCACGACGTGCTCGATGCCGAAGTTCTCCCGGGCGATGCGGGCCGTCAGGATGTTGGAGTTGTCGCCGTTGGTCACCGCCGCCAGGGCGCCGGCCCGGTCGACCCCAGCCTCGAGGAGATGGTCGCGGTCGAAGCCGAACCCCACCACCGTCGTGCCGCCGAAGCCCGGCGGGAGGCGCCGGAAGGCGCTGGCGTTCTTGTCGAGGACGGCGACGCTGAGGCCGTCCTTCTCCAGAGTCCCGGCGAGCTCGCTGCCCACCCGGCCGCAACCGACGACGACGACGTGCACGGGCGGGATCGTAACGCAGGCCACTGCCGCGAGCCCGTCCGGCAGATGGCAGGATGACGCCCGTGTACCAGGCCCTGAAACGCCTGCTGGTGGGGCGGCCCCTGTCGAGCGCCGAGCAGGAGCACCAGCGGCTCACCAAGAAGATCGCCCTGGCCGTCTTCTCCTCCGACGCCATCTCGTCCACGGCCTACGCCACCGAGGAGATCCTCCGGATCCTCGTGCCGGTGGGCGGGCTCCTCGCCCTCGACGACCTGATCCCCATCGCCGTCGTGGTGGTGGTCCTGCTGGCCATCGTGGCCTTCAGCTACCGCCAGACGATCTTTGCCTACCCCAACGGCGGCGGGAGCTACATCGTCTCCCGCGACAACCTCGGGACCATCCCCTCGCTGGTGGCGGGAGCGTCGCTGCTCACCGACTACACGCTGACCGTGTCGGTCTCCGTCGCCGCCGGCGTGGCCGCCATCACGTCGGCCTTCCCCGGCCTGCAGGGCGACACCGTGCCCCTGTGCCTCCTCATCGTGGCGCTCATCACGGTGGCGAACCTGCGGGGGGTCAAGGAGTCGGGGCGAACCTTCGCCGTGCCCACCTACCTCTACATCGTCATGCTCGCCCTGCTGCTGATCATCGGGCTGTTCCGGTCGTTCACCGGCCGCCTGCATGCGATCCCGGTCGACCACGCCGCCCTGGCCGAGGTCACCCACCACGCCGCGGTGCTGAAGGGCATCGGGCTGTTCGTCCTCCTCCGGGCGTTCAGCTCCGGCGCCGTCGCCCTCACCGGGATCGAGGCCATCAGCAACGGCGTGCCGGCTTTCCGACGGCCGGAGTCGAAGAACGCCTCCACGACGCTGATCGCCATGGCCACCATCCTGGGGACGTCGTTCTTCGGGGTCTCGCTCCTGGTCCACCGGCTCCACCCCACGCTCCAGCCCGAGGGCAAGGAGACGATCTTGTCGCTCCTCGGCCGGAACGTCTTCGGCCACAACATCTTCTACTTCGTCCTCCAGGTCGCCACCGCCGCCATCCTGACGCTGGCGGCCAACACCGCCTACGCCGACTTCCCCCGCCTGTCGTCGATCATCGCCCGGGACGGCTTCCTCCCCCGCCAGTTGTTCAACCGGGGCGACCGGCTGGTCTTCTCCAACGGCGTCCTCACGCTGGCCGTGCTGGCGTCGATCCTGCTGATCGTCGTCAACGGCGAGGTGACCCGGCTCATCCCGCTCTACGCCGTCGGGGTGTTCACCGCCTTCACCCTGTCCCAGTGGGGCATGGTCCAGCACCACCGCCGGGAGCACGAGCCGGGGTGGAAACGGTCGATGGTCATCAACGCCGTGGGCTCGGTGGCCACCGGGATCGTCCTCGTCATCGTGGCGGTCTCGAAGTTCACCAAGGGCGCGTGGCTGCCGGTGCTCGTCATCCCCTCCCTCGTCATGCTGCTGAAGGGCATCAAGCGGCACTACGACCGGGTGCGGACGTCGCTGGCCGTCCCCAACGACTGGCGCCCGCCCCGGCTCAACCACACGGTCGTCGTCCTCGTGGGCGGCGTCCACCGCGGCGTGCTCGAGGCGATGGCCTACGCCCGCTCGCTCAACCCCGACCACCTCGTGGCCGTGACCGTGGTCTCCGACGAGGAGGAGCAGGAGCGCATCGAGGAGGCCTGGGCCGCCCACGGCCTCGACGTCCCCCTCGACATCATCTACTCGCCCTACCGGGAGCTGTCCCGGCCGATCCTCAGGTTCATCGACGAGATCGACGCCCGGTGGGACAACGACATCGTCACCGTCCTCATCCCGGAGTTCGTCGTCCGCCGGTGGTGGGAGCACATCCTCCACAACCAGACGGCGCTGTTCCTCAAGGGCCGGCTGCTGTTCCGGGAGGGCGTCGTCGTGACATCGGTGCCGTACCACGTGCGGACGGGGAAGGACGGGCTGCTGGTCGACGGGGCCAAACCACGGGGGGCGGCGCAGGCCGGCGGCGACGAGGCCCCGGCGGCGGGCGGCGACGGCATGGTCGAGAACCGCACGCCGGGCTGAGGCCGTCCCCACCTGCCCCGCTCGGGCGATTCCAGGCTCAGCGGCCCAGGCCGCCTACGATGTCACGAATTGTTACCTGGCCGCCGCTCCGTCGCCGCGCGCCCGTGAAAGGAAGGCCCATCGCATGACCCCGCTCCTCTTTGCCACCGAAGGGGGCTATCAAGATTTCCACCTCCACGGGGGCGAGTGGCTCATGCTCGCCTTCTCCGGGGTGACCGCCATCCTCGCCCTGCTGGTCGGGCTCAGCCTGGCCAAGGGCGTCCTGGCCGCCGACCAGGGCACTCCGAAGATGATCGAGATCGCCAAGGCCATCCAGGAGGGCGCCCTCGCCTACCTGAAGCGCCAGTTCCGCACGATCGTCGTCATCCTCGTCCCAGTGGCCGCGATCGTGTTCCTCACCTCCGTCAAGGTGGTCAAGCCGGACGGCGGGGAGGCGCTGTCGTTCGTCCAGTCGGGTCTGTTCCGGACGCTGGCCTTCCTCGCCGGGTGCACCATGTCGGGCCTGACCGGCTTCCTCGGCATGACGCTGGCCACGCGGGGCAACGTCCGCACCGCCGCCGCGGCCCGGTCGGGCACGATGAGCGGAGCGCTGACAGTGGCGTTCCGGACGGGCGGGGTGGCCGGGATGCTGACCGTCGGCCTCGGGCTGCTGGGGGCGACGACGATCATCGCCATCTTCCAGAACACGAGCTCGGCCATCCTGGTCGGGTTCGGCTTCGGCGGGTCGCTGCTGGCGCTGTTCCTCCGGGTCGGCGGCGGGATCTTCACCACGGCGGCCGACGTGGGCGCCGACCTCGTCGGCAAGGTCGAGGCCGGCATCCCCGAGGACGACCCCCGCAACCCGGCCACCATCGCCGACAACGTGGGCGACAACGTGGGCGACTGCGCCGGCATGGCCGCCGACCTGTTCGAGTCCTACGAGGTCACCCTGGTCGCCTCGATCATCCTCGGCGTGGCCGGCTTCCGGGCC
>JAICYE010000027.1 GCA_025934385.1 Acidimicrobiia bacterium
CGGTTCGTCAAGCACGAGAACGTCGCCGACTCGACCCGCTTCACGCGGTTCCCGAGCTAGCGGGACACCCCTTTTCCACACACACTTCCATCGCAACAGAGCAGAAGGGGGAGGGAAATCATGAAAGGCAAGCTGGCCATGCTGGCGGCCGCGACGGTGTCGCTCGTGGCCGTGAGCATGGCTCCGGCCAGCGCGGCGTCGTCCTACGGCCCCGGCACCTATAAGACCGGGCCGAAGAACGGCGACCCGAGCGCCTACGCCAACGCCGACCCGGCGACGGGGAAGGTGACGATCTTCCAGCACAACACCCGGCAGGCCGCCGCCGTGAACTGTGTCGGCGACGGGCCCCGGGCGACACTGCTGGCCGTCCACTCGGTCACCGACCAGGTGTCATCGGTGGTCGTCGACTACACCGACGCCTTCCTCTCGGACCACGAGATCGTCATGGACGTCTACGTGGGTGGCGACAGGAGCGGCTTCCTGGGCCACAAGGCCGAACTCGGCCCGAAGATGCACGAGAGCGGCTCGATCACCGTTCCGTTGAAGGTCCTGCCCCAGCCCGGCGAGGTCATGACCGTCCAGTTCGGGCTCCAAGCCGGCGCCGGGTGCCTGCCGCACCCGCTGATCGGTCTGGACGGCAGCCGGCTCGTCAACGGTGGCCAGGCCATCTTCACCGGCGTGAAGGTCGGGTGACGGGGATGAGAGACATGCGTACCCGAGCGGGAATCGTCATCGTCGCCATTGGTCTGGGGGCCTTCGGTCTCGCCGGGCCGGCCGCCGCGGCGAAGGCGAAGCCTGCGTCCAATCACGCCGTGCAGAAGCCGGCCGACGACATCACCGGCCAGGATCACCCGGCCGACGTGTTCGTCGAGGCCTGGCAGTACATCCCGGCCGAGGTGCACGTGAAGCAGGGCGGGCACATCAAGTTCGGCAACTACGACATGTGGCCCTATGGGGCGGGCATCGCCGCCCACAGCCTCGAGGAGGCCATCCCCGGCTGCACGCAGCCGCCGTACAGGACCAACACCGGTTGCGACCGTCCGCCGCGCTTCACCAGCGCCCTGACCGACCACGGCTACGTCCACAACGTCGAGGGTGTCGACAAGCTGCCGCCCGGCCGGTACCCGTTCACCTGCCAGATCCACTCGCAGATGCACGGAGTGCTGGTCGTCGAGTAGCCACGACCGACTCGACCGCAGGTCCGGCCCGCCGCCGGCGCCCTTCCACGAGGGGAGGGGGTGCCGGCGGCGAGTCGCGTCTACTCACTCACTCACGAAAGGCTGACAAGGAAGGCGTCGCGCTGGCCGAGGTTCGTCTGGCCGGGTAGCGCCCCGGTCGTCCCGCCGGCGAGGTAGAAGCCGCCCTGCCCGATGACCAGGCCGAGGGCGTAGTCGTCAGCCGGGCCGCCGAACTGCCGGGCCCAGAGGACGTCGCCGGTCGGGCCAACGGCGGCCAGGAAGGCGTCGGACCCCCCGTTCGACGTGGCGCCGGGGAGCGCCGTGCCGACCCGTCCGGCGATGAAGGCGTGCCCGGCGGCGTCGAAGGCGACGGCCTCGGCGTCGTCGCCGCCGGTCGTGCCGAACTGGCTCTGCCACAGGTCCCCGCCCTTGGCGTTGAAGGCGACGACGTAGGCGTCGGTGTCACCCCGCGAAGTCTGCCCGGGCAGCGTGCCGAGCGTCGTGCCGATGACGAGGACGTCGCCGGTCGGGGTCACCGCCGTGCCGACCGCGTAGTCGTCGGAACGGCTGCCGAACTGCCGCGTCCAGACCACGTTGCCGGCCGGGTCGTACTCCCGGACGAAGCCGTCGAGCCCGCCGGCGGGGGCCGCCCCGGCCAGCAGCCCCGACGTCTCGCCGGCGATGACGGGGTCGCCCTTGGCGTCGAGGGCCACGGCCATGGCGTAGTCCTCGTCGGTGGTGCCGAACTGTCGGGTCCACACCGTGTTGCCGGCCGGGTCGAACTTGACGATGAAGCCGTCCCAGTCCCCGATGTTCGTCTGCCCCGGCAGCGCCGCCCGGGTGCCGCCGACGACGTAGGCGTTGCCGGCATGGTCGACCCGCACGGCCGCCGCGCTCTCGGCGCCGCCGCCGCCGAACTGGCGGGTCCACACCTCGTCGCCCGCCGGGTTGTACTTACGGACGAAGCCGTCAAGGCCGCCGGCCGACGTCTGGCCGGGCAGCGTCCCGAATGTCTGCCCGACGACGTACACGTTGCCGGCGTCGTCGAGCGAGACGCCCTTCGGGATGTCGCGTTCGGGGCTGCCGAACTGGCGGGTCCACACCTCGTGGCCTGCCGGGTCGACGCGGCGGACGAAGCAGTCGATCATGCCCTGGGCCTTCTGGCCGGGCAGCTCACCCGACGTCTGGCCGATGACGTAGAGGTTGCCGGCGGGATCGGTGGCCAGCCCGTTGGCGTCGTCGGGGTAGCGGGTGCCGAACTGGGCCGTCCAGGAAATGCCAGTGGCGTGAGCGCCGGCGGGCCACAGCAGGGCGGCGCAGAGGCTGATGACCATCGCCAGGATGGTGGACCGGCGGGCGGCGGAACGCGACGCTCGGCGCATACAGCACTCCTCCCGCGAGCCGGGTGGGATGGCGAGACCTTAGTCGTTGACAGGCCGCCGGCGACAGGGGTCGCTAACGTGCGCCGCCGATGGAACTGCGGGGGGTGAGCAAGCGCTACGGCCTGCGCCGGCCCTGGGTCGTGCGCCACGCCGACCTGGTGCTGGAGCCCGGCCGGCTGGTGCGGGTCGGCGGCGTGAACGGCAGCGGCAAGTCGACGCTGTTGCGGCTCATCGCCGGCGCCACCGAACCGACAAGGGGTGCGGTCCGGAGCCGGCCCCGGACGGGGTTCGTGCCCGAGCGCTTCACCCCGGCGCTGCCGCTGACGGCCGAGGCGTTCCTCGTGCATCTCGGCCGCGTGCACGGCCTCGGCGGCGCCGAGGCCCGGCGGGGTTCGGCCGCCTGGCTGGAACGGTTTGGCATCGGCCCCTACCGGGCCTGGCCGCTGCGGGCGCTGTCGAAGGGCACCGTCCAGAAGGTGGCCATCGCCGCCGCCCTCGTCGGCGATCCGGAGTTGCTCGTCCTCGACGAGGCCTGGACGGGGCTCGACGCCGCCGGCCGGGCCGTGCTCGACGGAGAGGTGGCCGGACGCGTCGACGCTGGCGGCGTCGTGGTGTTCGTCGACCACGACCCCCGCCGCCTCGCCGAGCGGCCCGCCCGCCATCTCCGCATCGACACCGGCGGGGCGGTGGCCGAGGGCGAGGCGCCGCCGCTCCCGACCGGCGACGTCGCGCCGGCCGGCCCGGTGGCCATCGAGGTGGCCGGCTACGGCGGCGACGGTGCGGCGCTGGCCCGGCTCACCGGCGTGCTGTCGGTGGCGCCCGGAGCGGCCGGGCTCGAGCTGCGGGTCGACCCCGGCTGCTCCGACGACGTCCTCCGCCACCTTCTGGCGGCCAAGCGGGCCCACATCGTCGCCGTCCGCCCCCTGCCCGCCGGTCCGTCGCCCGGAGGTCCGCCGTGACCGCGCTCGTCGGCTACCAGGCGGCCCTGCTGCTGCGGTCGCAGCGCTGGCTGATCCCGGTCCTGTTCTACGCCGCGGTCCTCGCCGCCGGCTCCAACGGCCACGAGCCGCTCGGCGACTCGCTGGCCTGGAGCGCGGCGATGGCCATCCCGGCCGTCGCCTGGCTCACCCGCACCTGCCTGACCAACGAGCCGGCCTCGGCCCGGGCCTGTCTGGCGGCCGCCGGGGGCGCCAGAGCGGCGCAGCTCGGCACGCTGGTCGTGGCGCTGCTCGGCGGCGTCGTCCTGGTCGGGGCCGGGAGCGCCTTCGAGGTGCTGGTCAGCGCGGCGCCGTCGGGCTCGCCGGGGCGGGGGGCGGTCACCGGCGCCGGGTTCGCGGCCGGCCTCGCCTGCGCCCTGATCGGGTCGGCCGTGGGAGCGATCGGGAACCCGCCGCTGGTGCGGCGCTCGGGGGCGGGGGCGCTCGTCACGGTGGCGCTGGTCGTGCTGGCGTTGGCGTCCACCGCCTCGCCGGCGCTGGCCGCCATCCACCGGGCCGCCCCGGCCCGGGGGAGCCGGCTCCCGCTGCTGCCGCTGGGTGCCTCCGTCGTGGTGGCCGGCGCCGCCTGGTACGCCTCGGTGCTGGCCGCCGCCCACCGGTCGTGACGGGGGCCCGGGCTTCAGCGCTTCGTGCCGCTCACGACGTAGAACGGCGTGGCGACGTGGAGCCCGCCCTCTTCCTCGGCCCGGTCCATGGCCGCCACCACCGTGTCGGCGTCGGCGGCGGTGATCGAGCCGGCCGCCACCGCCCCGGTCAGCAGCCCGGCGATGAGGTGCCGGGCGAAGTCGTAGGGGAGCGAGAGGAGCGCCGTCCGGCAGCCGACGTCGTCGAGCTTGCCCTCCCGGAACAGCCGGGGCAGCTGCCGGCCGATCTGCCCGGTCGAAATGGCATCGGTCATGCCGTGGACCGCCCGGCGGAGGAAGTCGCGGTCGAGATCGGGCAGGTCGAGGATGGCGCCGTCGAAGTCGATATCGATGACCACGATCCGGCCGCCGGGCCGGGTCACCCGGACCATCTCGCCGAGGACCACCACCGGGTCCGGGACGTGCATCAGCAGCCGCTCGCAGCGGACCGCGTCGAACGACTCCGTCGGCAGGTCGAGGCGCATGGCGTCGCCGAGGTGGAACGTCACCGGCAGGCCGGTCCCCTCGGCCCGCTGCCGGGCCACGGCGATCATCGCCGCGCTGGCGTCGATGCCGATGACCTCCCCGCCGGGCCCGACGAGGCCGGCCAGCCGGCGACTGTCCTCGCCCGTCCCGCAGCCGATGTCGAGGACGCACATGCCCGGCCGGAGGCGCAGCTGAGGGATGGCGGCCTCTTCCAGTTCGACGACGGCCGGCATGGCATTGGCCTCGTCGACGAAGCGGACGAAGTAGTCGGGATCGGCCTGGTCGTCGACCCTTCCGAAACCGGTCACGTCACTAGGATGCATCCCTGGCCTCCATGGCTGGACTCGTTCACGGACAAGGCGAAGGGGGAGGACTGGACGTCCGGACGCTCATGCGTCGCTCGGCCCGGTACTACGCCGATCAGGAGGCCGTCGTCGAGGGCGACCGGCGGCTGACGTTCGCCGAGGCCTGGGAGCGCGGCCTGCGGCTGGCCAACGGGCTGCTGGCCCTCGGCCTCCGGCCCGGCGACCGGGTCGGCGTCCTGGAGGACAACTGCCTCTCGGCCGCCGACGCCTACCTCGGGCTGACCGCCGCCAACCTGGTCCGGGTGCCGCTGTATCCCCGCAACAGCCGCGAGGCCCACGCCCACATGCTCGGCCACACCGGCTGCCGGGCGGTGACGACCACGGTGCCCTACGCCGATTCGGTCGTCGGGCTCGAGCGGGACCTGCCGGCACTGGAGCACGTGGTCGTCCGCGACGACGGGTACGAGACCTGGCTGGCCGCCCAGCCGGCCACCGACCCCGACCCGCCGGTGGCCGAGTCCGACTGGTACATCATCCGCCACACCGCCGGCACGACCGGCAAGTCGAAGGGCGTCGCCTACTCCCACAAGGCCTGGCTCGACGCCGGGCGGGACTGGTTCTACGACTGGCCGCCGGTGGAGCCGGGCGACAAGACGCTGCACGTGAGCCCTATCTCCCACGGCTCCGGCTACCTGTTCACGCCGAGCTGGCTGGCCGGCGGAGCCAACCACCTCCTCGGCCGCTTCGACCCCGAGGCCTGCCTCGACCTGCTGGAGCGGGAGGGCATCGGCTACATGTTCGCCGTGCCGGCGGTGCTGGCGGCGCTGGCCCGCCATCCGAGCGCCAAGGGGCGGGACTGGAGCCGGCTCAAGGTCCTCAACGTCGGCGGCGCCCCCATCGCCGACGACACCGCCCTCACCGCCCGGGCCGTCTTCGGCGACGTCCTCTACCAGGTGTACGGCCAGACCGAGGCCGTGCCCGTCACGATGATCGGTCCCCGGCAGTGGTTCGCCCAGGTCGAGGGCTGCAATCCGCTGCGCTCGGCCGGGCGCCCGCTGGTCTTCGCCGACGTGGAGATCTGGGACGAGAACGGCAACGGCGTCGCCCCCGGAGAGGAAGGCGAGATCGCCGTCCGCTGCGACGGGCAGATGGTCGGCTTCTGGGAGAACGAGGAGGCCACCAAGGAACGGCTCGTCAACGGCTTCGTCCTCACCGGCGACGTCGGCTGTCTCGACGAGCGGGGCTACCTCTACATCCTTGACCGGAAGGACGACATGATCGTCTCCGGCGGCTTCAACATCTACCCCGCCGAACTGGAGAACGTGATCATGGACCACCCGGCGGTGATCGAGGCGGCCGTCTTCGGGGTCCCCCATGAGCGGTGGGGCGAGACGCCGTGCGCGGTCGTCACGGTCGAGACCCTCGGGTCGATCACCGAAGCCGAGGTCATCGAGCTGTGCATCCAGCGGCTCGGCTCCTACAAGAAGCCGGCGACGGTCGTCGTCCAGACCGAGCCGCTGCCCCGCACGCCGGTCGGGAAGCTGGCCCGCAAGGTGCTGCGGGAGCCGTACTGGCAGGGCGTCGACCGCCGCGTCAGCGGTGCCTGAGCTCAGGGGGCGGTGACCGCCTCGTCGGGATCGCCGAGGTACAGCTCGGCCAGCCGGTCGTGTTCCACGACCCCGGCGGTGCCGGTCTCGTGGACGCGGCCCTTCTCCATCACATAGGCCCGGTCGGCGACGTCGAGGGCCAGGTTGGCGTTCTGCTCGACGAGCAGGATCGACCGGCCGTCCTCCCGGAGGCGGGCCACGACCTCGAAGAGGGCGGCGACCAGCTTCGGCGCCAGGCCCAGCGACGCCTCGTCGATGAGCAGCAGGCGGGCGTCGGTCATGGCCGCCTGGGCCAGGGCCAGCATCTGCCGCTCGCCGCCCGACAGCGTCGAGGCCAACTGGCTGCGGCGCTCGCCCAGCACCGGGAACAGCTCGAACGCCTTGTCCAGCTTGGAGCTCATGGCCCGGCGACTGCCGTTGGCGACGTAGCCCGACAGCCACAGGTTGTCGACCACGGTCAGGTCCCGCAGGACGCCGCCGCCTTCGGGGATGAACTGCACGCCGAGCCGGGCGACGCGCTCCGGCGTGAGACCGGCGGTGGAGCGCCCGTCCAGCGTCACCGCGCCCGACAGCGGTCGGAGCAGTCCGGCGATCGTCCGCAGCGTGGTCGTCTTGCCGGCGCCGTTGGGCCCGAGGAGGGCGACGATCTCGCCTTCCTCGACCCGCAGCGAGACGTCGAAGAGGACGGGCACCGCCCGGCTCTGGCGGGCGTCGCGGTAGCCGGCGGCGACCTCAGACAGTTCGAGCAGCGACATCGCCGGCGTCCTTCCCGGTGAGGTCGAGCGGGGATTCGGCGCCATCGGTGAGATCGGCGTCGGTGCTCTGGGGCCCGAGGTATGCGGCGATCACCTTCGGGTCCTTGCGCACGACGTCCCAGTCGCCCTCGGCGATGACCTCGCCGAAGCTCAGCACCACGATGTGGCGGGCGACGTGGCGGACGAGCCGGAGGTCGTGGTCGATGACCAGCGTGGTGATGGCCGCCTCCTCCTGCAGGGCCCGGAGGCGGGCGCCGAGGTCGGCGGTCTCGGCCGGGTCGAGGCCGGCCGAGGGCTCGTCGAGCAGCAGCACCTTCGGCTCCCGGACGAGGGCGCAGGCCAGCTCGACCATCTTGATGAGGCCGTGGGACAGGTCGTGAACGGGCTTGCCGGCCACCCGCTCCAGCGCCAGCCGGGTGAGCACCTCCTCGGCCCGCTCTTGCAGCTGACGCTCCTCGGCCGCCGCCCGGCCCAGTATGCCGGCCAGGACGCCCGTCCGCATCGTGGCGTGCTGGGCCATGACGACATTGGCCGTGACCGAGGCCTGGGGGACGAGCCCGCCGTGCTGGAACGTCCGCACGAGACCCAGCCCGGCCCGGCGGTGCGGCGCCAGATGGGTGATGTCGCGCTCCCCGTAGGTGATGCGCCCGGTCTCGGTGCGGACGAAGCCGGAGATGGCGTTGAACAGCGTCGTCTTGCCGGCGCCGTTGGGCCCGATGAGCCCCACGACGGCGCCGTCGGGCACCGACACCGAAACACCTCTGAGGGCCCGAAGGCCGCCGAAGCGGACAGAGAGGTCGGTGACATCCAGGTTCATTCGCCCGCCACCGCCTCTTCCCGGCGCCACAGCTGGGACATGCCTTGGGGCAGGAACATGATCACCGCCAGGAGGATGAGGTTCTGGACGAACGGGATCCAGACCTTGCCGTTCTTGAGAAGCTCGGGCAGCAGGGCGAAGAGGATCGACCCGGCGATGACGCCGGAGATCGAGCCGAGGCCGCCGACGATGGCCATGGCGATGAGGATGATCGAGAAGTCGGCGGTGAAGGCGTCGGAGGTGACGTGCTGGATGAGCGTGGCGTAGGTCACACCGGCGCACCCGGCCAGGAACCCCGACAGGCCGAAGGCCAGCAGCTTGTAGCGGTTGGCGGAGATTCCCCAGCTGGCGGCCACCGTCTCGTCGTGATGGAGGACGAGCATCGCCCGGCCGGCCTTGGAGTTCGTGACCCGGACGGCCACGATCACGGACACCACCAGCACGAGGAGGGCCCACAGCATCACCGTGTGGGCCTCCATCCGGGGAAGGTCGAGGCCGCGGGCGTAGCCGGCCACGGCGTCGAGCCGGAAGACGTAGCGCTCGGCGGCGATGGCGAAGGTGAGCGTGACCACCGCCAGGTACAGGCCCCGGATGCGGAAGCCCGGGAGGCCGATGGCCACCGCCCCCGCCGCGGCCACGATCCCGGCCACCGGCAGAGCCAGCCAGTAGGGCAGCCCGTCGTGCGTCGTGAGGATCCCGGCACCGAAGCCGCCGATCCCCATCAGGGCCGAGTGGCCGATCGACAGCTGTCCGGACAGGCCGGAGAGGATGTACATCGACACACCGACGGAGGCATAGACGACGGCCACGCTGCCGACGAAGGCGTAGTAGCCGCTGACCTGGAAGGCCGCCACGGCCACGGCCGCCACCGCCGCCACGCCAATGAGACGCTGCACGACCGGGCTGAGCGCCGGCAGCGGAATCCGCAGCCGCAGCCCCCGCCGCCCGGCCTGGAACGGGGCGTGGGTCTCGGTCTCCTTCGTGCCGAACAGGCCGTGGGGCCGCACGAGGAGGACGGCGACGACGACGACGAACACGCCGGCCTCCACCGCCCCGGGGACGGTGGTGTAGCGCTGGATGTGGCTCTCCATGATCCCGACGACCAGGCCGCCGACCAGCGAGCCGCCCAGGCTGGTGAACCCGCCGAGGAGGGCGGCGGCGAAGGCCCGGATGAGCACCAGTTCCATGAAATAGGGGCTGAGGCTGAGCAGCGGCGCCACCAGGATTCCGGCCACCGCCGACAGCGCCGCCGACACGCCCCAGGTGAACATCGTCACCTTGGCCCCCGACACGCCCCGGAGGCGGACGGCGGTGAGGTCCTCGGCCGCCGCCCGCACGGCCACGCCGAACAGCGAACGGCGCAGGAAGAGGGCCAGCAGCAGCGAAACGCCGAAGCTGACCAGCAGGATCAGCAACCGGTGGGCCGGGATCACGATCCCGCCGATGACGATCGTCGGCTTCGTCAGCAGCGGTGGAACGGTGCGGGGTATCGGGCTGGCCAGCTTGGTCAGCCAGAACCGGATGATCTCGTCTACGGCCAGCGTGGCCACCGCCACGGTCAGGATCGGGGCCGCCGCCAGCGGCCGGGCCACCACGCGCTCGGTGATGACGCCGGCCGCCGCCCCGGCGCTGATGGCCACCACCAGGGCCACCAGCATCGGCACGTGATCGGGATAGAGGTTCCAGAACACGTAGGCGCCGATCGCCCCGAAGCCGGCGTGGGCGAAGTTGACTACCCGCGTGCCCCGGTAGAGGAGCACCAGCCCGAGGGCGACGATGGCATACAGCGAACCGGCGGCGACGCCGGACACGGTGTACTGCAGGAAGAGCTTCACGGCGCCGTCAGTTCACTCTCTAGAAGTCGAACCCCGTCACCTGGTCGGTGTGTGTCCCGTGGATCTCCCACACGGCGAACTTGGAGTTCGGCCCCCCGACCCGGCCCCGCTGGGTGTAGCTGATGGGTTGCGAGATGCCGGTGTCGATGTCGACCGTGTTCATCGCCCGGGCGAACGAGTCCCGGCCGAGGTCGGGGCCGGCCTTCTTCAGACCTTCGACGTAGACCACCCCGATGACGTAGCAGAGCAGGTTGAACTCGTCGGCCTGCTCGTTGGGGTAGTACTTGTGGAACGTCTCCTGGAACTTGGCCGTGCCCGACCACTGCGGGTCGGCGAAGCCGGCCACGCCGAAGGCCTTGTCGAGGTTCCCGCCCGCCGCCGCGGCCCAGATGTCACCACCCACCGGGAGCGTGAAGATGTACTGCGGCTGGTAGCCGAGCAGCTTGGCCTGGGCGGCGAACTTGGTGCTCAGGTCGGGGGCGGTGTGGAACCAGACGGTGTCGACGCCGGCGCTCTGCATCTTGGTCACGGCGGCGCTGAAGTCGCTCTGGTCCTTCTCGGCCGGGTACTTGACGGCGAACTTGCCACCCCCGGTCAGCTTGGCCAGCTCCCGGTCGGCCGCCTGGCCCATCTCGTCGAGGTTCTCGGAGTGCAGCCAGAGCAGCCCGATCTTCCGCTTGGCGGTGTAACCCCGCTTTTCGAACAGGTAGTCGAGCAGGCGGTTGCCCCCGTAGAGGTAGCTCGCCGTGATCGGGAAGGCCCACGGCTTGTCCTGCAGGTACTGCTCCCGGAATCCGCCCGACAGGTACGGCACGCCCTTGCTGTTGGCGTAGTCGACGGTCACCGAGCACTGGTCGACGCCGACCGGGCAGGCCACGGCGAACACCTTCTTGGTGTCGACGAGGTCGCGGATGGCGGTGGCCGCCCCCTGGGCCGAGTACTTGTCGTCGGCCACGACGAGCTTCAACTTCCGGCCGTTGACCCCCCCGGCGTCGTTGACGGACCGGAAGTAGGCGTCGGTGCCGTACCAGCCCTTCCCGACGAGCACGCCGAAGGGCCCGGACAGCGGCATGTGGATACCGAAGAGGACGTCGCTCTGGGTCACGCCGGTCTTGTCACCGGGTCCGGGGGTGCCCGCCCCGGGGGTGCCCGGTGTGGGAGCGGGAGCGGGGGCGGCGCCGGCCGCCGAGTTTGCCTTCGAGCCCCCCGGCGAGGCGGTGCCGGCGGCGCTGCGGGCCGCCGGGCTCGATCCCGAGCCGGCCGCCTGGGCGGAGCCGGTCGCGCCCCCGGAGCCGGTCGAGGCCTGGGCCGACTCACCGGAGGGCGGGGCCGCGGCGCCGCTGGCGGTGCTGCCGCCGGTCGAGGCGGCCGTCGAGTCGCCGGCGGCCGGTGAGCCCGACGCGCCGGGCGTCGCCGCCGGAGCGGACGACCCGGTGTCGCCAGCGGCCGGCGCCGCTGCCCCGGTGGAACTGTTGCCGGCGCCGGGCAGGCGGGACGCCGCGCCCTTGGTGTCGTTGCCGCCGCCGCCGCAGGCGGTCAGGGTCAGGGCGAGCGCGGCGAGGAGCGAAATGCCCCGCACGTATTTCTTCATCGGTGTCCCCCCCTCTCTCCCGGGCGACGAGCCCACCGGCCGCCGGGCCGGGAATTGAGGTTTTCTCTTATCGATCAGGTGGCTTCGGTGGCGCGTCTTCCCCAGCCGGGGAAAAGGGAATATGGAATGTCAAGGAAAGACGCGAAGGGGCCGGACCGGCCC
>JAICYE010000170.1 GCA_025934385.1 Acidimicrobiia bacterium
ATGTCGGGACGTTTCGCCCGGCGCCGCAAGCGCCAGCGGAACTTCCGTACGTGGGAGGCTGGGGAGCCATGTTCTTGCCGAGGTTGCGTCGCGCCGGGCTGGACGGTCCGGGGCGATGAAACTCGCTCGCAATCGCCGTCCGTCGCCACTGCAACCCTGCGCCGGGGTGGCGGAAGGTGGGGACCCGACCTCCTTCCGTCGCAGTGACGAGGATCGGAGGACGGATCGGTGGACAGCGAGAGAGACAACCTCGACGCCGTCCTCGACGATGTGGCCGCGCACTACGACGTCGGCCGCTGGTGGGACGTGCAGCCGGTGGCGGGGGGCTTCCGCATCGCCGCCGAGGCAGGGGAGTTCTTCGCCTCGGTGTCGCCGGAGAGCCGCAGCGCCGGGTCGCTCACGTTCGAGGCCATGCTGCTGGCCCATCTCGAGGACCGGGCCTACCTCGCGCCCCGTCTGGTTCGGACCAGGGCCGGCCGGCCCTGGCATCGGTCGGTGACCGGGACGGCAGTCCTGGTCAGCGAATGGGTCGGGGGCGGTCCGGTGGATCCCGCCCTCGCCCCGCATCGGCGGCGGGCGGTCCGAGCGCTGGCGGAGTACCACGCCGCCGTCCGCTCGTTCCCGCCCCGGCTCCGGGTGGAGGGCGGTCCGACGCCGTTCGCCCTGGCCCAGGACGGGCCCGCCGCCCTCGAGGCGTTCACTGGCATCTCCGGCTGGTACCTCGACGCCGACGGGCGCCGGCGCCTCCGGAGCGCCACTTCGTACCTGTGGCGCCAGTACGCCCGCGTGCCCGAGGTGCTCACCGCCGGCGGGGTCTCCCTTCCCCGCCTCGTGGTCCACGGTGGGCTCGGAGGCGCCGGCATCATCCTCGACGGGGACCGACCGGGTTGGCCGGCCGACGGGTTGGCGGGCTTCGAGAGCGCCCGCTACGACCTGCGGGCCGTCGACCTGGCCGCCGCCCTGACGACGTTCGCCCGGGAGGCCCACCCCACCGGAACCAAAGGTTCCGGCGGGGACCCCGGGGCGGGGGGGTTCGACCTCGACCGTTGTGCGGACGTCATGGCCGCCTACGACGAGGTCGACCGCCTGTCGCCGGGTGAGATCACGGCCTTGCCGGTCATGCTCCGGGTCGAACGGCTGGCCCGGGTCTACCGGCTGGTGGCCGGCTTCGGCGAGCGCTTCGGCGCCGCCACGGGGCTCGACGGCCTCGTGGACGGGATCGTGGCGGTGGCCGAGGCGGAGGCCGCCCGCGTCCGGTGGTTGGAGGAGCACGAGTCGGCGCTGGTGGAAGCCCTCGGTTCGGCGCTCGTGGGCTGAGGGGCAGGTCGCAACACAGCAGTACGGCAGGAACGCAGTACGCAATCGGCAACTGGGGACTGGGGAAAGACTGGGGGAAGAGCCATGCGAATGGTTCCGGCACTTCGCATCACCAACGAGGAGAGACGGGAACTGGAGCGGAGAGCGCAGGGCGAGCACGTGTCGCGCCGGGTGGCGCAACGGGCCCGCATCGTGCTGCTGGCCGCCGACGGCGTCCCGAACCGGCAGATCGCCCTGCTGGTCGGGCTGAACCAGAACCAGGTCGGCATGTGGCGCAAGCGCTACGCCGCCCACGGGATGTCGGGCCTGGCCGACCGGCCGCGCCCGGGCCGGCCGCGCCGCACACCGGTCGCCGCCTGACCGGGTTGTCGTTGTCAGTTTGTGAAATTCATCAGCCGAAGGAGGAACAAAATATGTTCGAGCTCACCATCGATACCGACGTCCGTGCGCTGCAGTCAGTGGCCGGCACGGCCGAACTGCACCGGCGTCGCCGTCACTTCCGGAGCTTCCGCAGCAACACGTGCCTGGTCACGGCCAACGGATCGCTCAACGGCCTCAGCGTCCTGAACATCCTGAACGGGTTCGGCGGCGGCTGGGGCGGCTGGTAAGACGCCAACACCCTCGGGACAACTCCGGCTCAGCCCCGGGGTGGGCGCAGCGGTACGGTTGCGGTCCACCCCGAGGCGAGTCCGGAGGTAATGACATGAGGGTCGTGGTCGACTTCGACCGG
Organism: Acidimicrobiia bacterium; assembly: GCA_025934385.1. The sequence continues at coordinate 2,048 of JAICYE010000170.1, forward strand.
TGCCAGAGCAACGCCGTCTGCATGGACGTGGCCCCGGAGATCTTCGAGGTCCGGGACGACAACTTCCTTTACATCCTCGACGAGAAGCCCTCCGAGGCGCTGCGCCCGAAGCTCGAGGAGGCGGTGCGCCGCTGCCCCACCCAGGCGATCTCGATCGCCGAGGACTGAGGCGCGTTGGCGTCCTCCGCCCGGCCGGGGCGAATCGTCGTCGTCGGCGCGTCGCTGGCCGGCCTGTCGGCCGCAGAGACGCTGCGGCAGGAAGGCTTCGAGGGCGAGCTGATCGCCGTCGGCGCCGAGCCCGTCCTGCCCTACGACCGGCCGCCGCTGTCGAAGCAGGTCCTCCAGGGCCACTGGGAGCCGGAGAAGACGGCGCTGCGGGACCAGTCGCAGTACGACGCCCTCGGTGTCACCTGGCATCTCGGTCGCCGGGCCACGGCCCTCGACCCCGTCGCCCGCACGGTGACCCTCGACGACGGCGAGCCCCTCTCCTACGACGGCCTCGTCATCGCCACCGGCGCCACGCCGCGCCGGATGCCGGGCAGCGAAGAACTCGAGGGCGTGTACGTGCTGCGGACGCTGGAGGAGTGCCTCGCCCTCCGGGGCGAGATCGAGAGCGCGTCGCGGGTCTGCGTCGTCGGCGCGGGCTTCATCGGCGCTGAGGTGGCGGCCTCGGCCCGTCAGCGCGGCGTCGAGGTGACGGTGCTGGAGGCGCTGCCCGCCCCCCTGGCCCGGGCCTTTCCGGCCGAGATGGGCGCGGCCTGCGCCGCCCTCCACCTCGACCACGGCGTCGACCTCCGCTGCGGCGTGACCGTGGCCGGCTTCGAAGGCGACGGGCGGGTGTCGGGCGTTCGCCTCGGCGACGGAACAGTCATCGAGGCCGACGTGGTCGTCGTCGGTATCGGCGTCGCCCCCGAGACCGGATGGCTGGAGTCGTCGGGCCTGGCGCTCGACAACGGCGTCGTCTGCGACTCCACCTGCGCCACCGGCGCCCCCGGCGTCGTGGCCGCCGGGGACATTGCCCGCTGGCCCAACAACCTCTTCGGCGAAACGATGCGGGTCGAGCACTGGAGCAACGCCGTGGAACAGGGAGCGGCTGCGGCCAAGCGGCTCCTGGCCGGGCCCGGCGAGGCGGTCGACTTCTCACCGGTGCCGTACTTCTGGTCCGACCAGTACGACGCCAAGATCCAGTTCCTCGGGCGCTGCTGCCCGACCGACGAGGTCCGCATCGTCAACGGGTCGGTCGACGAACGGCGCTTCGTAGGCCTCTTCGGCCGCGACGGCCGGCTCGTCGGGGCCCTGGCCTTCAGCCGGCCCCGGCTGCTCATGGCCTACCGCCGGCTGCTGGCCGCCAAGACCAGCTTCGAGGACGCCCTCGCCCACGCCGCCCAGGTGAACTAGGCCCGGCGAACGAGGCGCATGGCGGGCGGCGGAGGCGACGGCGGCGACAGGGCGATGGCCCACTTCGCCGATCTCGTCGCCCGCCCCGACGACGAGATCCCCCTCGACGAGACGGCTCTCCTCATCGCCTACCACGCCCGGCCCGAGCTCGACCTGGGCGCCGAGCTGGCCCGGCTCGACGACCTGGCCGCCAGCTGCAATCCGCCGACGTTCGACGGGCTCGTCCGGCACCTCTTCGGCGACCTCGGCTTCCACGGCAACGCGGACCACTACCGGGAACCCGACAACTCCTACCTCGACCAGGTGCTCCGCCGGCGGGTCGGGATTCCGATCTCGTTGTCGGTGCTGACGATGGAGGTCGGCCGGCGCCTCGGCGTGCCCCTCGACGGCGTCGGCATGCCCGGGCACTTCCTCGTCCGCCACCGGGGCGACCCGGCGACGTTCCTCGATCCCTTCGGCGGCGGCCGCCGGCTCGACGCCGCCGGCTGCCGGGAGATCTTCACCGCCCTCGGGGGGGCGGACTGGAGCGACGACTACCTCGCCCCGGTCGGGGTCCGGTCGATCCTCACCCGGATGCTCCTCAACCTCCAGGGCCTGTTCCTGCCGTCCGATCTCAGGTCGGCGGCCTGGGTGCTGCAGCTCCGCCTGGCGATCCCGGGCGTGGCGGTGCCCGACCGGCTCGGCCTGGCCCGGGCGCTGGGGACGCTGGGCCGGTTCGGGGCGGCGGCGGCCGAGCTCGACCGGGTGGCCGACGAGCTGCCCGACGCCGAGGCCGACACGATCCGGGCGGAGTCCCGATCCCTGCGCGCCCGGTCGAACTAGGGGCCGGGACACGAGCCCCCGCGATCCGGCGAAGGGACGATCTACGACCAAAGTCGTCTCTTTGTTGCCCCGCGACTGAATCTGGCAGTGCCAGCCAGAGGGGTGACGCGACACCCTGTCGAAATCCCTGACTCGTTACGGAGAGGCCACCTCCCGGCCCTCCGATACTGAGAAGGGTCAAAACGTGTCCTTGCCGCGCGCCGCCCTCGGAGGCCGGCTCCCCGCGTGTCTCCTCGTCTTCGCAGTCGCCATCGCTGGCGTCGCCGTTCACGGAGCGGCCGGCGTGCCCGACGTCGGCACGGTCCTGGCCGTGGCCGGTTCGGGCCCCGCCGGGTATTCGGGTGACGGCGGGCCGGCGGTCGATGCTCGGCTGTATCAGCCCCGCATGATGGCCTTCGACGGTGCCGGCAACATGTACATCACCGACACGTTCAATCAGGTGATCCGGGTGGTCGACACGACCGGCACGATCTCGACGGTGGCCGGGGTGGCGAAACCGGTGGCCGCCGGGAGCGGAGACCAGTGTCCCCGCCGCTTCTCCGGCGACGGCGGCCCGGCGCTCGACGCCGAGCTGGCCTGCCCCCACAGCCTGGCGGTGTCCCCGGGCGGGCGCCTCGCCATCGCCGACGCCGCCAACGACCGGATCCGGGAAGTCGAGCCCGACGGGACGATCCGGACGATCGCCGGCACCGGAGCCACCGGCTTCAGCGGTGACAACGGCCCGGCCACGCAGGCGAAGCTGAACGATCCGAAGGGCATCATCTTCGACCAGGCCGGGAACCTCTACATCGCCGACACCTCCAACGACCGGATCCGCAAGGTCGACACCGATGGCATCATCACCACCGTCGTCGGGACGGGCGTCCAGGGCGGGGACGGCGACGGCGGCCCGGCGCTCGGGGCCCAGCGGTCCGAACCCCGGACCCTGGCCTGGGGGCCCGGCGGGGAGCTCTACATCACCGAGCCGAAGATCCACCGCATCCGCAAGGTCGACGCCGAGGGGATCATCACCCGCCTGGCCGGGACGTCGGTGGCGGGCTTCAGCGGCGACGGCGGCCCGGCCGTCGACGCCCAGCTCGACACGCCCCGGGGCATCGACGTCGACGCCGACGGCGTCGTCTACATCGCCGACAGCGGGAACCAGCGCGTCCGCCGCATCGGCACCGACGGGATCATCACCACGATCGCCGGGACGGGCCGGCAGGCCTCCGACGGCGACGGAGGGCCGGCCGCCCAGGCCGACTTCGCCGGCCCCCGGGCCGTGGCCGTGCTCGGACACGACCTCTACGTGGCCGACACCTACGGCAACCGGATCCGGGTCATCAAAGGCATCACAGCCGGGCCCGCCGTCAGCGCCGGCGGCGTGACCACGGTGGTCACGACCTCCAGCACGACGAGCTCGTCGACGTCGACC
>JAICYE010000105.1 GCA_025934385.1 Acidimicrobiia bacterium
AGGGCCTGGCGGCGGCCGGGGTCGAGGACGCGGCCGGTGGGGTTGTGGACGGCGGGCAGCAGGAAGGCCACCCGGGCGCCCTCCGAGCGGGCGGCGGCCTCGAGGCCGGCCGGGGTCGGGCCCCGGGTGTCGCCGGCCAGGGGGACGGGCCGGAGCCGGCGGGGGGCCAGCACGTCGAGGACGCCGGGATAGGTCGGGTCCTCCACCGCCACCGCCTCACCGGGCCGGCACAGCGTCGCCAGGGCGAGGTCGATGGCGTGCTGGGCGCCGTGCGTGACGTGGATCTCCCCGGCCATCGTGGGCAACCCGAGGGCGGTGTGGCGCCCGGCCAGCGCCGCCCGGAGCACGGCCAGCCCGGCCGGGTCGTAGCCGTGGGCCGGCACCGCCGCCAGCAGATCGGCCGACGTCACCACCAGCGGCGGCAGGCCCGACGCCGCCGGCGGCGCCGAGATCCCGAGGTTGATCCCCCGCTCCGCCGCCCCCAGCAGCCGGCCGGCCATCGTCGGAGGGGTGACGCGGCGCGTCGCCCGGCCACCGGAGGCGCCCCGCCCGCCCCGACCGAGAGGGGCGAGCGCCTCGGCGGCCGGAACATCCGCCACCCGGTTACCGCTGCCCTGCCGTGACACGACCAGGCCTTCGGCGCGGAGGCGGTCGAGGGCCGAGACCAGCGTGGAGCGGCTGACGGCGAGGGCCTCGGCCAGCAGCCGTTCCGGAGGGAGAGTGGTGCCGGCCGGCAGCAGGTCGGCCAGGATGCGGGACCGGAGGGCGAAGGCGAGGCGGGCGGCCAACGAGCCCGAGCCCCGGGCGGGCCAGTCCCCGAGGAGGCCGGCGAGATCCGTCGCCGAGGCCGGCGGCGAGTCGACGGGGTCCGGTGGACTGCTCATCTGCGTACCAATCTTGGCAGATTGGACCGTGACCTACCAGTCCTATCGATGGGATCGTCCGGGGATGACGACGACCGAGACGACGATCACGACGCTGTCCGAAGCTGAGGCCGACGCCTTCGTGGCCGAGTGGATGGACGCCTGGAACGCCCACGACCTCGACCGGGTCCTCGCGCACTACGCCGACGACGTGGAGTACTTCTCGCCGTTCATCGCCGCCCTGGCCGCGCCCGGCGGCCCGGGCGCCGACGGCCGCCTCACCGGCAAGGCCGCCGTGCGGGACTACTTCGCCGCCGCTCTCGAGCGCCACGCCGACCTGCACTTCGACCCGCCCGTCCACGTCGCCGTCGGCGCCGGCAGCGTCAGCTTCGTCTACACCAGCCTCGGCGATCGGACGGCGGTCGAGACGCTCGTGTTCGCCCCGGGATCCCGAACGGTGGCCAAGGCCCACTGCCACTACCGGTCACCGGTCGGCTAGAGGCGACCCCGTCCCGGGCCGGTAGTCTGCGGGCCGACATGGACGAACCCTCCGGCCTGCCCGACGAACCCCCGCTGACCGTCGACGACGGCGTCGACAGCGCCCGTTTCCGGACGATCCTCGGGCACTTCGCCACCGGCGTGACCGTCGTGACCGGCCACGGCCCCGGCGGGCCGGCGGGGCTGGCGGCCAACTCCTTCACCTCGGTGTCGCTCGACCCGCCGCTGGTGCTCGTCTGCATGGCCCACACGTCGTCGACCTGGCCGGCCGTCAAGGCCAGCGGGCACTTCGCCGTCAACGTCCTCGGCGACCACCAGGAGGAGGAGTGCCGGCGCTTCGGGGCCAAGACCGGCGACCGCTTCGAGGGGGTCGGGTGGAGCCACGGAAAGACCGGCTCGCCGATCCTCCACGACGCCATCGCCTACGTCGATTGCGTCATCGAGGCCGAGCACGAGGCCGGAGACCACATGATCATCGTCGGCCGGGTGGTCGACCTCGGCCAGCCGGCCGAGGGCGGCCCGCTGCTGTTCTGGCGGGGCGGTTACGCCCGCCTCGGCCAGTAGTCGGCGGCGCCTCCAGCCGGGTGGACGCCGGCGCCACCATCGCCCTCGTCGCCCGCATCACGCTGGCCGGCGCCTTCGCCCTGTCGGCGGCGGCGAAGCTGGCCGGTCGGCGGGCCGATGCCCGCGCCTTACAGGACTTCGGCGTTCCGCCGGCAGCAGCCAAAACCCTCTCCTGGGGCCTGCCGCCCATCGAGGGCGCGGTGGCGGTTCTTCTCCTCACCGTGCGGGGGGCGGCCTGGCCGGCGTTCCTGGCCGTCGCCCTCCTGGCCGTCTTCACCGCCGCCGTCGTCGCCAACCTGGCCGGCGGCCGGCCCGCCCCCTGCCCCTGCTTCGGGCCCCCCGCCGCCGACGCCCGGCCGGTGTCGGCCGCCACCGTGGCCCGCAACGGCTACCTCGTCGCCCTGGCCGTGCTCGGCACCGGGTCGACCGCCGGGGCCTCACCGGCCGCCACGGCCCTGGCCGCCGTCGTCATCGTCCCGGCCACCGTGGCCGCCCTCCGCCGCTTCGGCTGAGTGGTGTCGCGTACTGTGACCGCCATGCCCCAGATCGAGCAGTCCGAGACCATCGCCGGCGTCGTCGTCGTCACGCCGGACGTCCACGGCGACAACCGCGGTTGCTTCGTCGAGACGTTCCGCCAGGAGTGGGTCCCGGGGGCGGCGGACATGGTCCAGGCGAACCGGGCCGACCGCAAGGAGGGGGCGCTGGTCGGCCTCCACTACCACCGCCACCAGGCCGACTACTGGTACGTCCCCTTCGGACGGGCCATGGTCGTCCTCCACGACCTCCGGCCGAGCTCGGGCACCGACAAGGCGACGCTGGTCCTGGAGATCGGCGAACACGACCACCGGGGCGTCTACATCCCGCCCGGCGTGGCCCACGGCTTCTACGCCCTGACCGACATGACGATCACCTACCTGGTCGACCACTACTACAACCCCGACGACGAGCTCGGCGTGGCCTGGGACGACCCCGACCTCGGCGTGACCTGGCCGACCACCGAGCCCGAGCTGTCGCAGCGGGACCGGTCGAACCCGAAGCGGGCGGAGATCCCCCCGGAGCTCCGTCCCCGCTAGCCCCGCTGACTCAGCGCCGGCCTCTCCGCCGGCCGTGGAGCTGGCAGCCGACGCACACGCCGCCCACCGAGGCCAGCGCCGCCAGCCCCGCCGCCGGCAGGCCGAAGGCCCAGGCGATACCGCTGTCACCGACGAGGAACACCAGCGTGCCCACGGCCAGGATGGCGGACAGCAGCGCCGCCGCCGCCCGCCACGAAGGTGGGTAGCCGTCGGCTCGCAGGCTGTCGGCGGCGTCGGAGCCGAAGCGCCGCTCGACCAGCCCGGCGATCAGGCGGGGGACGGGCGACACCTCCGGCCGCACGGCCGAGACCGCCGCCACGATCCCCACCACCGGGATCAGCAGCGGCTCGGAGAAGACGAAGCCGGTGACGAGGGCCAGGGCCAGCAGCCCCTGGTCGAAGCGGGGCAGAGGGGGAGGCGAGGCTGTCACCGGGCGCGGCCGGACCGGCGGTGCGAACCGCCGCCAGCCGGAGCGGATGTGCCGGTGGCGGGGACAAACCGGCAGGCCCGGGGCGTGGAACGAGAGGGAGCGGGCCGACATTCGGAGAAGACCTCGCTGCAGGGCCGCCCACTCACCCCGGGGTCCGTCATAGGGAAGGAAGGGTAGCCAATGGCTGAAGTCACCACGCTCGGTCAGGACGGCGTGATCGGCCGGGGCCAGGCCGACGTCGCCCGCCTGCGGGAACGGAACCGGCAACGGCGGATGCAGCGCTCGCTGGCCGGGCTCGGGCCGCTGGCCGCCTGGCTGTGGTTCCGCCAGCTGACCGGGCACCCCGTGGGACTCGGCTGGCCGCACCTGTCCGGCGGTCTGGCGATGATGATGCCGGAGATCGCCCTGGTGGCGATGTTCGGGGTCGTGCTCCTCGTTCCCCTGGCCGTGGCCGGGAAGTCGCCGCACGTGCGCTTCCGCCCGTCCGAGATCGAGATCGGCTTCGACGACGTGAAGGGGATGGACGTCGTCCTCGAGGAGGTCACCCGCACCCTCAACCTGTTCCTGGGCTTCAAGACCTTCCGGGAGGCGATGGGCGGCACCCCCCGGCGGGGCATCCTGTTCGAGGGCCCGCCCGGCACCGGCAAGACCTACATGGCCAAGGCGCTGGCCAAGGAGGCCGGCGTGCCGTTCTTCTACGTGTCGTCGTCGGCCTTCCAGTCGATGTACTACGGGCAGACGAACCGGAAGATCCGGGCCTACTTCAAGGAACTGCGCAAAGCGGCCCGCCAGGAGGGCGGCGCCGTCGGGTTCATCGAGGAGATCGACGCCATCGCCGCCTCCCGGGCGGGGATGCGGATGACTCCGGCGGACGGGATCGCGCCGTCTCTGACCGTGTCACGCTCCCAGGGCCGGGAGGGCATCGCCGGAATCGTCAACGAGCTGCTGATCCAGCTGCAGAGCTTCGACCACCCCACGAAGGCCGAGAAGATGGCCGGCTTCGTCGTCGACCGGGTCAACAACTGGCTGCCCGACCACCGGCAGCTCTCGAAACGCCGCTCGACACCGGCCAACGTGCTGATCATCGGGGCCACCAACCGGGCCGACGACCTCGACCCGGCGCTGCTCCGGCCGGGCCGCTTCGACCGGTCGGTGCACTTCGACCTGCCGAACCGCTCGGGCCGGCGGGAGATCATCGACTACTACCTCGACCGCAAGGCCCATGTCGCCGAGCTCGACCGGGGCGACCGGCGGGAGGCGCTGGCCGCCATGACCGCCGGCTATTCGCCGGTGATGATCGAGCACCTCTTCGACGAGGGGCTGGTGTGGGCGCTGCGGGACGGGCGGCCGGCCATGACGTGGGCCGACGTGCAGCAGGCCAAGTTCACCGAGGAGATCGGCCTCAAGCAGCCGGTGGAGTACACCGAGGCGGAGAAGCGCCGCATCGCCACCCACGAGGGCGGCCACGCCGTCGTCGCCCACCTGGTGAGCCCGGAGCGCAACCTCGAGGTCCTGTCGATCATCAAGCGGCGGGGGGCCCTGGGCCTGCTGGCCCACTCCGACGCCGAGGAGCGCTTCACCAAGACCGAGGACGAGCTGAAGGGCCTCATGGCCATCGCCTTCGGCGGCATGGTGGCCGAGGAGCTGGCCTTCGGCGGGGCGTCGACCGGCCCGGCCGGCGACCTGTCCTACGCCACGACGCTGGCGACGCAGATGGTCGGCTCCTACGGCATGGGCGGCACCCTGGTGTCGTTCGAGGCGATGGAGGCCGGCCCGCTGGCGGCGGGCATCGTGGCCAAGGTGCTGTCCAACGACGACGCCCGCAAGCGGGTCGAAGTCCTGCTGCTGGAGGCCAAGGAGACCGCCCGGCGGCTGCTGGCCGAGCACCGGCACCTCCACGACGCCCTGGTGGCCGCACTGCTGGATCGCGACGAGCTCGTCGGCGACGAGATCACCGACGTGCTCGAGCGGGCCGGAATCGGTCACGCCGCGGCGGCGTCAGTGCATTCGTAAACGCCCGTTTTGCGCCTCCCGGGGAGATTGAAGGCCGACGTCGGCGGGCATCTACGCCGGTGTAAGCACGAAGATCACCCTGGGAGGCGAACGATGGGCACCACCGCCGCCGAGCGACCGAAGACCCGCTCGAAGCTGGCCCGGATGGCCGGGATCGGGCCGGTGTCACCGGTTTCGATCCTCGGCGGCGTGCTGATCGGCTACGCCGCGTTCGGGATCCTGCTGGGCGCGGCGAGTGCGCTGCTCCATCACCGGAGCTCGACCCTCGATCCCACCCAGGGTTGGGAGAAGCTCGGGGCCGGCGGCGGCGTCCTCATCGGCGTGCTGCTGTTCCTCGCCTACCTCCTGGCCGGCTACATGACCGGACGGATGGCCTGGCGGCAGGGGATCCTCCACGGCATCGCCGTCTTCGTCGGCAGCGTGGCGATCGCCGCCATCATCGTCGGCGTCGTCCGGGCCATGACGACGCCGAAGGACGTCACGTCCATCACCGACGCCCTCCACAACCTGGGCATTCCGACGACGAGGAGCGGGTGGCGCGACGTCGACTCGGTGCTGCCGATCGCCTCGCTGGTCGGGATCTTCCTCGGGTCGGTCCTGGGCGCCGTGGCCGGGGAGCGTTGGTACACCAGGATCTCCCGCCGGGTGCTGAGGGCCGAGGCGGCCGAGATCGACGTCCGGGAGCCGCACTCCCACGCCGTCGTCGCCGCCGCCGGCGATGGCGCCCCGAACGGGAACGGCAACGGCAACGGTCGTCCGTCTCCCGACGAGGCCGGCATCGACGACCTCACCAAGGACGAGCTCTACCAGCGGGCCCAGGAGCGCGACATTCCCGGCCGGTCACAGATGAACAAGGAAGAGCTGAAGGACGCGCTGCAGAAGCAGGGCTGAGTCACCGCTGCGCCGTTACGGGGCCGGCACGCCCACCGGGTTGGGGACGGGGACGCCGCCGGCTTCGTTGATGGCCCGGGCCATCGGTGTCAGCAGCTCCAGCAGCCGTTCGGTGCGGGGCGGGCCGAGCGCCCGCCACGGTTCCTCGGCCAGGGCGTCGGTGCGGGCCTCGACCCCGGCCCGCCCGGCCCGTCCGGCGTCGGTGAGCGCGCCGCCGGCGTCGAGCCAGCCCCGTTCCCGTAGGCGCTCTTCGGCCGCGGCCCAGTCATCGTCGCTCCACCGGCGGTTGTCCTGCAACGTCGTGCGGGGAACGGTGCCAGTGGCGGTCACCGTCACGTGGGCTTCGCAGCCGTCGAGCCCGGCGGCGGTGAGGGCGGCGACGTGGCCGTCGCCACGGTGTTCCCGCAACAGCGTGCAGGCGTGCCACAGCTGCAGGTGCGGCTCGTCGGGCCAGGGCAGCGAGCGGAGGGCGCCGAACAGCGGCCGGCCGGCGAGGGCCGGGGCCTCGGCCGCCTCCCGGGCCAGCGCCGCCGCCTCGCGTTCTTCGGCGCTGCCCACCTGGCGGGGGATCAGGCGGCGGAGGGCGGCGTCGGCGGTGCGGAGCCGGGCGGTGAGGACGTCCTCGGGCGACGCCAGGGCCCAGGCGTCGGGCAGCGCCCGGCCCACCATGGCCGGGTGGAAGTTGAAGAACACCGCGGTCACGAGGCCGGGG
>JAICYE010000133.1 GCA_025934385.1 Acidimicrobiia bacterium
AGGCGTTGAAGACCATCGACCCGACGAGGACGATGGCCGAGTAGATGTGCACGACCAGCGCCCACTTGTAGACGGCGTTCACTCGGGGGCCGCCTCGAGCTGCTCTAGGCCGGCGCCCATGTCGACGCCGAGGACGGCGGGGAAGTTCGGCCAGGCGCAGACGAAGCGGGCCGGTTCGTCGTGGGGGTTGTGGTGGCAGAGCTCCACGCCCGCCTCCCGGACGGGGACGGCGATGGCGTCGCCCGCCTCCCACTCGTAGCGCTCGCCGTCAACCTCGGTCGCGCCCCGTCCCTCGAGGAAGACGATCATCTCGCCGCCCTGCCAGCGGTAGCGGCCGGACCGGCTGTGGGGGGCGAGCTCCTGGACGTACATGCCCAGCGTCCGCAGGGCCCGGTCGTCGAGCGCCGGATGGAGGTACCACTTGAGGCGGCCCTGGGGCGTGTCCTCCCACGGCTGCGCCTCGCCGTCGACGACGAGCAGCGCCTCGGCCCGCCGGGCCCGCTCGGCGTCGCGCCGGGCGAGGAGCTCCTCGTAGAGGGTCACGGCGCCGCCTCTTCGTCGCCGGCCCGGTAGTCGGGATGGTTCTCGCGCTGCTCGTAGCCGTTGCCCATGGCGTCGAGCCAGGGGTTGAAGGCGAAGGCGATCCACTCGCAGGGCTCGTCGCCGAGGTTGAAGTGCTGGTGCTCGACGCCGCCGGGCTCGATCGGCAGCAGGATGACGTCGCCGGCCTTCCAGTCGGCCCGCCGGCCATTGCACATGGTGTAGCCCCGGCCCCGGGTGACGAACAGCGCCAGCCCGCCCTGGTGGACGTGGACGCCGCTGTGGGTGTGGATCTCGTGCCGGAAGCAGATCCAGTCCGGGTTGGCCAGGTCGGTGCGGCCGAGATGGGCGTAGAACCGGCACCGGCCCTGGCGGTTCATCTCCCAGGCCAGATCCTGGGCCCTGATGTGGACGACCCCTTTGGCTGCCCGCTCCCGGCGCGTCGCCCACCGGCCCAACACCGACGCCAGGCCGACGTCGTCCTCGCTCATGCACACCTCCCGCGTTGCCGGCGGAAGGCTATCGTCAGCCGCCATGACCGACGTAGCTACCGCGTTCGACATCTTCGACCCGGCGTTCAAGGCCGACCCGTACCCGACGTACCGGCGGCTGCGGGCGGAGCAGCCCGTCCTCCTGGACGCCCACGCGCCGATCTGCTGGCTGTTCCGCCACGCCGACTGCGACGAGGCCCTGCGCGACCCTCGCCTCGGCAGCCCGCTGGGCTCGCCCGAGGTCCTGGCCCGCAAGCTCGGCGACGGCGCCGCCGCCTGCTACATCGGCACGAGCATGCTGGCCCAGAACCCGCCGGAGCACACCCGGCTGCGGCGGGCGGTGTCGAAGGCCTTCACCGCCAAGGCGGTCGAGGCCCGGCGCGACCAGGTCGTGGCCAAGGTCAACGGCCTCCTCGACGAGGTGACGGCCGGCGGGCGCGCCGAGTTCGACCTGGCCAACGAGGTCGCCTACCGCATTCCGATCGCCGTGGTCTGCGGGATGCTCGGCGTGCCGGCCGAGCACCACGTCCGATTCCGGGCCCTGATCGAGGAGAACGCCGCCGTCGTCGAGCCGATGCCGACGCCGGAGCAGGTGGTCATGGCCGACAAGGCCAGCGGCGAGCTGATGGACCTCGTCTCGGCGCTGGCCGCCGAACGGCGCGCCGAACCCCGCGACGACCTCCTCTCGGTGCTCGTGGCCCAGCAGGGCGACGACGGCGGCCTCACCGACCTGGAGCTCGTGGCCAACATCAGCCTGCTGATCGCCGCCGGGTTCTGCTCGACGATGCAGCTGATCGGCAACACCGTCTACTGCCTGCTGCGCCATCCCGACCAGCTCGCCCTGGTGCGGTCCGACCCCGCGCTGGCCGCCGGCGCCGTCGAGGAGACGCTGCGCTACGAGCCGCCCGTGATGAGCTGGCCCCGGTCGGTGCTGGAGCCGGTGTCGTTCGGCGGCGTCGACGTCCCCGTCGGATCGGTGGTCATCTCGGTCATCGGCTCGGCCAACCGCGACGAGGCGGTCTTCGACCGGCCGGACGACTTCGACATCACCCGTCCGGCCCCGAAGCACCTGACGTTCGGCGGCGCCGTCCACCACTGCCTGGGCGCGCCGCTGGCCCGGCTGGAGGCCGAGCTGGCGGTGGGCACCATCGTCACCCGGTTCCCCGACCTCCGCCTGGCCGATGGGGTGGAGCCGGAGTGGCTCGACAACTTCAACGTCCGGGGCCTGAAGGAGCTCCTGGTCGCAGTCTGACGAGACCGATGTTGCAGAAACTCTCGCCCGGAGCGAGGTTCTGCAACATCGACGTCAAGCCGCCATGGCGGCGTGCATCTCCCACACGAGGATCTCGGCGGGCTCCAGGGCGGTCACCTTCTGGCCGCCGGTGGCCGTGAAGCGGACGGCGTCGCCTTCGCCCAGGACGCCGGCGCCTTCCAGGTCGACCGTCCCCCGGGGCACGAACAGGTGCAGGTACGGCGCCTCGGGCAGCTCCACGGCCTGGTCGACGCCGAGCCGGGCGGCGTGGAGGGCGGCGTAGCGGTTGCGGATGCGGATGGCCGAGTGGCCCTCGTGCCCGTCCATGCCCGAGGCCACCGTCACCAGCCCGCCCCGGAGCAGCTCGTCGTCGATCTCCAGCTGCTCGTAGCCGGGCGTGATGCCGCCCTCGTCGGGCACGACCCACATCTGCACGAAGTGGACGGGCTCGTCGTGGCGGGGGCCGCCGGCCAGAATCCAGGAGTCGTCTGCCGGCGAGGGGCCAGGTGAAGCCGCCGAGTTCTTCTCCGAGTGGAGGATGCCGGTGCCGGCGCTCATCCGCTGGGCCAGGCCGGGGTAGATCACACCGTTGGTGCCGGTCGAGTCCTGGTGGACGAGCGAGCCGGACAGCACCCACGTCACGATCTCCATGTCGCGGTGGGGATGTGTCTCGAACCCTGTACCGGGCAGGACGATGTCGTCGTTGTTCACCAGCAGCAGCCCGTGGTGGGTGTTGTCGGGATCCCAGTGGCGGCTGAAACTGAAGGAGTGCTTGGAGTCGAGCCAGCCGATCCTGGTCTTGAAACGGTCGTCGGCCCGGCGGATGTCGACGTTGGGCTGCAGAACGGTGCTGGTCATGAAACGTTCAACTACTTCGGGACGGGCTGCATTCCGGGTGGTCGACGAAGCACCAGGCTCCGACCGTCCGCCGCCGGGCCCGGGGCAGGGACCGGGTCACCGGGATGCCGCCGACGACGGTGCGCCGGCCGTCGGTGATCTCCGTCCCGGCCGGACCGGCGACCTCCTGGGGAGCGGTGGTGTCGACGGGGGAGACGGGGCCGCTCACCGCTCGCCCGCCGTCAGCCGACCTCGTGGCCGTACATGTTGAGCAGCGGGTCGGAAATCAGCTCGACCCGGGCACCGTCGGGGTCGGCCAGGTAGATCGACGACCCGCTGGCCTCGTGGTAGGCGACGCCGGCGGCGTCGATCTTGGCCTTCAGCTGCTCCCAGCGCGGCGGTTCGACCGAGATGGCGATGTGGTGGAGGCCCCCGAGGACCTCGGCGTAGGGGCCGAGGTCGAGCCCGGGGAAGTCGAAGAAGGCCAGCAGGTTGCCGTGGCCGATGTCGAAGAAGAAGTGGTTCGAGCCCTTGTAGTCGCGGTTCTCGAAGATCTCGGTCAGCGGGAACTCGAGGAGCTCCTGGTAGAAGCCGATCGTCCGCTCGACGTGGGACGAGATGAGGGCGACGTGGTGCACGCCCCGGGCCGAGGACGCCGGGCGCTGGCCGGCCGGCTTCAGGTAGCGGGCCACCAGGTCGGCCCGCCGGGCGTCGACGGCGGCGAGGTCGACGCCGTCGGGGACGAGGGCCGGGCCGACGGCCGTGCCGCCGTGGGACGCCGCCTCCTTGACCCATTCCCGCAGCCGGGGAAGGTGCTCGGCGTAGTGGTCCGGGCCGGCCTTGCGGATCCAGAAGGCGGCGTCGTCCTGAGGGAAGCCGACGGCGGCCGAGGCGATCAGCAGCCGGGCCCGGGCGGCGTCGGCCTGGGCCCGGACGACGTCGAAGGGCAGGGCCCGCAGCGTCTCGAGGTAGCGGCCGTTGAGGGCGTCGACGTCGATCTCGTCGGCCCGGTAGGTGCCGGCGCCGATCTGCTCCAGGGCCACGCCCGCCTGGGCCAGCCAGGCCCCGATGTGGGCCAGCAGGTCCTTGGCCGACCAGCCCTCCTCGAAGTAGCCGGGCCGGTCGACGGCGTCGGGGGGCAGTGAGTCGATGAGGGCGTGCAGCTCGTGCCAGCCCTCGTCTTCGGCCTTGCGCAGGTCAGCGTCGATCACGGCGGCCATGCTAGGGCTATCCATGACGACTGAGACCGGGACCTTGATCGAGTACCGGGACGTCCGCGTCGACGGCGACGAGGGGCCGATCGTCGCCGGTTTCTCGGCCGCCGTCCCGGCGGAGCGGCTCACGGTCATGGTCGGCCCGTCGGGGGCGGGGAAGACGACGCTGCTCCGGCTCCTCAACCGGCTCGACGACCCCGATGCGGGTGCGGTCCTCCTCGCCGGGCGGGACGTGCGGAGCTACGACGTCCTCGACCTGCGGCGCCGGGTGCAGCTGGTCGGGCAGGTGCCGGTCACGTTCCCCGGCTCGGTGGCCGAGAACCTGGCGGTCGCCACCGGGGCGGCCGGAAACGGCGTCGCCGCCCTCCTGGCCCGGGTCGGCCTCAACCCGGCGCTGGCCGACCGGGAGGCCGACCGGCTCTCGGTCGGCGAGGCCCAGCGGCTCTCGCTGGCCCGGTCGCTGGCCCTCGACCCCGAGGTGCTGGCCCTCGACGAACCGACCTCGGCGCTCGACACCGCCAGCAAGGCCGGAATCGTCGGCCTCATCCGGGGACTGGCCGACTCCGGGCTCACCGTCGTCATGGTGACCCACGACCCCGCCCACGCCGACCTCGCCGACCACGTGGTGCGGGTCGAGCCCTACTCCCCGGACGGGCGGGCGTGATCCTGGTGGCCGTGATCCCGACAGCGGCGACGCCCCCGCCGGCGACGGGCGGCTCGGGGTTCGGCGGCCCGGTGTCCCTCCCCGACGTGGGACTGGCCCTGGTCCTCGTGGCGGTGGCCCTGGCGGTGTCGCGCTGGCGGCGGGTGGGGCTGGAGTCCGACCTCACGGTGGCCACCGTCCGGTCGTTCGTCCAGCTGCTGGCCATCGGCTACGTCCTCGACTTCGTCTTCCGGGGCCACGGCGCCCTGACGGTCGTCGTCCTGGCGGTGATGGTCGGCACCGCCACGCTCACGTCCGCCAGCCGGGCGGCCGGCGTGCCCGGCGCCCGCCCGATCGCCGCGGCGTCGATCGCGGTGGCCGCCGCCGGCACCCTCGGCGTCCTCCTCTCCTTAAGGATCATCGGCGACTCGCCCCGGATCGTCATCCCCCTCGGCTCGATGATCATCAGCAGCGCCATGAACACGACGTCGCTGGTCATGACCCGGCTGCGCCACGACCTGGCCGCCGGGCGCCGGGAGGTCGAGGCCCGGCTGTCGCTCGGCCAGCCGAGCCGGGAGGCGGCCCGCCCCTGGCAGCGGGTGGCGCTGCGGACGGGCATGCTGCCCACCGTCGACCAGACCAAGGTCGTCGGCCTGGTGTCGCTGCCCGGGGCGATGACCGGCATGATCCTGGCCGGCGCGTCGCCGCTGGCCGCCATCCGCCTGCAGCTGCTGGTGATGTACATGCTGCTGGGCGGCAACGGCTTCGCCGCCCTGGTCAGCGGTGAGCTCACCCTGCGGCGCCTCTTCACCGACGACCACCAGCTGATCAGGACGCTGCGGCGGACGCCGTTGTAAGCCAGCGGCTGCGCCCGGCCTATCGTCATCGGATGGACTTGGGATTGACAGGCAAGAAGGTGCTGGTCACCGCGGCCAGCCGCGGGATCGGGCGGGCGGTCGCCGGGGAGTTCGCCGCCGAGGGGTCCGACGTGGCGATCTGCGCCCGGGGCAAGGAGGGGCTCGACGAGGCGGTCGCCGCCCTCCGGAGCCGGGGGAGCGACGCCATCGGCATCGCCGCCGACGTCACCCGCCCTGACGACATCGAGCGCGTCGTGGCCGAGACCATCGGGCACTACGGCCGGATCGACGTGCTGGTCAACAACGCCGGCGACGCCTGGTCGGGGCGCACGCTGGAGACGACCGAGGAGGAGTGGGCGGTCTGCCTCGACGTCAACCTCCTCAGCACGGTGCGGTTCACCCGGGCCGTCGTGCCCCACATGCGCCGGGCCGGCGGCGGCCGCATCGTCAACGTCTCCACCGTGGGGGCCCACTCGCCCATCCCCGGCCTCGTCGACTACGAGGCGGCCAAGGCGGCCATGCTGTGCTTCTCCAAGTCGATGGCCAACGAGCTCGCCGCCGACAACATCCTGGTGAACTCGGTCTGCCCGGCGCTGATCCACACGCCGCTGTGGGACC
>JAICYE010000251.1 GCA_025934385.1 Acidimicrobiia bacterium
AGCCCGACCAGCACCCTCACCACCGTCCCCTGCATGGGGCTGGCGACGATGCCCGACGCCGTTTCCCTCCCCGTCGCTGCGCCGTCGACCCGGCGCGACGGCGCCCGACTCTCGGCCCCGGGGAGGGGGATGGAGTACCAGCGCCGGCCGACCCGGACCTCCTGCGTCCGCCCGGGCGGGGCACCGCCGCCGCCGGCCGTCTCCGGCAGCGACAGGCGCTGTTCCAGCCACAGGGTCGAGTGCCGGGCGGCCACGAAGTCGGGGTGGGCCAGCACCGCCCGGTGGGCGGGGATCGTCGTCGGCACCCCGTCGAGCCGGAACTCGTCGAGCGCCGCCGCCATCCGGGCCAGCGCCGCCGGCCGGTCGGGCGCCCAGACCACCAGCTTCCCGATGAGGTTGTCGTAGAACGGCGGAACGTCGTCGCCGGCTTCGTAGCCGCCGTCCCACCGCACCCCGGGACCCTCGGGCGGCACCAGCGCCGTGATCGTCCCCGGCGAAGGGATGAACCGCCCGCCGGCCGGGTCCTCGGCGTTGATGCGGCACTCGACGGCGTGGCCCCGCCGATTGCCGAGCACGTCGTCCTGCGTGAACGACAGCGGCGCGCCGGCCGCCACCCCGATCTGCTCGACGACGAGATCGAGCCCGGTGACCATCTCGGTGATCGGATGCTCGACCTGGAGCCGGGTGTTCATCTCCAGGAACCAGAACGCTCCGTCCTCCCCGGGGCTCGGGGTGTCCCCGGATTCGTAGAGGAACTCCACGGTGCCGGCGCCGACGTAGCCGGCCACCTCGGCCACCCGGACCGCCGCCTCGCCCATGGCCCGGCGGACGCCGTCGGAAAGCCCCGGGGCCGGCGCCTCCTCGATCAGCTTCTGGTGGCGACGCTGGATCGAGCACTCCCGCTCGCCGAGCCAGACGCAATGGCCGGAGGCATCGGCGAAGACCTGCATCTCGATGTGGCGGGGCCAGGCCAGGTAGCGCTCGACGTAGCACTCGGCGCGCCCGAAGCCCTGCGCCGCTTCCGAGGCGGCAGCGGCGAAGGCGTCGCGGGCCTCGGCCGGCGAGGCCACCACCCGGATGCCCCGCCCGCCGCCGCCGAAGGCCGCCTTGATGGCCACCGGCCAGCCCAGCGCCTCGCCGGCGGCGACGACGTCGGCGGTGTCGTTCAGCGCTGCCGTGGTCCCGGGCACCACGGCCACACCGGCCTTCTCGGCCGCCAGCCGGGCCGACAGCTTGTCGCCCATCATCTCGATGGCCGCCGGCGGGGGGCCGACGAAGACGGCGCCGGCCTCGGCCACGGCCCGGGCGAAGGCGGCGTCCTCCGACAGGAACCCGTAACCGGGGTGGACGGCCTCGGCCCCCGAGCGCGGCACGGCGGCGACGATCTGGGCGGCGTCGAGGTAGGAGTCGGCGGCGGTGCGCCCCGTCAGCGGCACGGCCTCATCGGCCAGGCGGACGTGGCGGGCGCCGGCGTCGGCCTCGGAGAAGACGGCGATCGAGGTGATGCGGAGCTCCCGGCAGGCCCGGATCACCCGCACGGCGATCTCCCCCCGGTTGGCGACGAGCAGGCGGGAGAACGGCGGCGAGGTCAGGGGCCGGATGCTACCGACGAAAGCGCCGGGGTCCCGTCTCCGGTGAGGCGGGTGGCGAGCCACGGCAGGGCGTGCCGGAACGACTCGCTCCAGAAGGTGAAGTTGTGGTTGCCGGGCCGGATCACGAGGTGGGTGGTCATCCCCGCCCGGGCGGCGGCGGCGTCGAGCCGCTTGGCCGCGGCCAGCGGGCCCCGGTCCTCGGCGCCGACCTCGAACCAGGCGCCCTCGCCGTCGAAGCGGCGCCGGCTGAGCAGCGTCAGCGGATCGTGGTCGCGCCAGGCCTCCTTCGACCCGGCGAACAGGAGACGCATCGTGGCCGCCCGGTCGTGGCCGACGATCGGGCCGGGCTCGCCGGAGAAGTCGGCGAAGGCGGAGAAGACCTCGGGGTGGCGGGCGGTGAGCAGGGCGGCGCACATGCCGCCCTCCGACAGGCCCGCCACCGCCCACTGCGGCGGTTCCGAGCCGAACAGCGCCACGACGTCAGCCGGGACATCCTCGGTGAGGTAGGTCTCGGCGTGGCCCTGCGGGCTGTCGACGCACTCGGTGTCGCCCAGGTTCGACCCGTTGGGGTCGGGGAAGACGAGGATCGGCGCCCAGCCGTGGTGGGCGGCGGCGTACTCGTCGGCGATCTGGTCGGCGTGGGCCGCCCGGGTCCAGTCCGACACCAGGCTCGGCGTACCGGTCAGCATCATGATCACCGGCAGCTGCGGCCGCGGGGAGCTGAACCACGCCGGGGGCAGGTAGACGACGCCGTCACGGTGGACGAACCCCGAACGGCGGGCGGGCAGGTCGACCGTGATGACCACGCCGTGGGCCCGCCGGGGCTGTCGGGCCGTCGGCGCCGGGGCCGGGGCCGGGGCCGCGGCCGCCAGGACCGTGGCCGGGTTGGTCTCGTCGGCCGTCGGCAGCTTCAACGCCGCCGCCGACCGCATCGTCAGAACGTGGCTGGCCGGCACCTCGTCGACGGCGACCTGGCCGAAGAGCGAAGCCGGCGTCGGGAAGTAGGCGTAGTGCTGGTTGATCAGCGTGGCCGCCATGGCCAGGGTGACCACCACCGACAGCAACGCGACCACCCGGGACCACCAGGCCGAGCGCCGCCACCCGAGGACGGCCACACCGCCGGCGAAGAGCACGAGGCCCACCCAGGCGTAGAACGACTTCGGCCAGGTGTAGTCCGACAGCTCGAGGCGGGCGACGACGAGGGCCGCCGCCGCCATCACCGCCGTCACGGCCAGGGCGACGCTGCCGAGGCTCCGCCACCGGGCCCGGGCCGCCCACAGCCCGACGGCCAGCATGGCCACCGCCAGAACCACCACCGCGTGGGGGAACCATCCGTCGATCAGCGAGACGTGAACGGCGACGCCCACCTACCCGACCTTCCCGGCCCTGATCACGACTTGCCCCCCTGCGGCCCCTGCACACCCTGTGACCGGCCAATATACGGCCCGCCGGCGTTCTGGGCACGGCAGGGGGGCCGACGGATTCTCAGCCAGGCCACACCCCTTCGGCGCCTCAGACGCGTTCGAGCAGCGTGGCGATCCCCTGGCCCACGCCGATGCACATCGTCGCCGCCCCCCGGGTGCCGGCCGGTGTGGCCCGGAGCTGGTGGACGAGCGTGGCCACCAGCCGGGCGCCGGAACAGCCGAGCGGGTGGCCCAGGGCGATGGCACCGCCCCAGGGGTTGACCAGCGCCGGATCGAGGCCGAGGGTGCGGATGACCGCCAGCGACTGGGCGGCGAAGGCCTCGTTCAGCTCGACCACGGCCAGGTCGTCGAGCTTCCACCCGGCCCGGGTCAGGGCCTTGTTCATCGCCGGGACGGGCCCGATCCCCATCCGGCGCGGTTCGACGCCGGCCGTGGCCCACGTGACGACCCGGGCCAGCGGCTCGAGGCCGTGGGCGGCCAGCCCGTCCTCGGTGGCCAGGAGCACCGCCGCCGCGCCGTCGTTGAGCGGGCTGGAGTTGCCGGCGGTGACCGTGCCGCTCTCGCTGAAGGCCGGCTTGAGCCTGGCCAGCTTTTCCAGGGTGGTGTCGGGCCGGGGCCCCTCGTCGGCCGTGACCGGCGCCGCATCAGGCCCAGGCGCCGTCACGGGGACCAATTCGGCGTCGAACGACCCGGCCCGCTGGGCGGCGACGGCCCGGCGGTGGCTCTCGAGGGCGAAGGCGTCCTGGTCCTCCCGGGTGATGCCGAGCTCGCCGGCCAGGACCTCGGCGGTGGCCCCGAGAGAGATCGTGTGCTCCGCCGGCATCCTCGGGTTGACCAGCCGCCAGCCGAGGACGGTGTCGACCAGCTCCTGGCGCCGCGCCAGCCGCTCGTCGGCCCGGGGCAGCACGAATGGCGCCCGGCTCATGGCCTCGACGCCGCCGGCCACGGCCACCTCGCCGATGCCGGAGCGGAGCCCGGCGGTGATCTGGTTCACCGCTTCCAGCCCCGAGCCGCACAGCCGGTTGACGGTGGCGCCGCCGACCTCGATCGGCAGGCCGGCCAGGAGGGCGGCCATGCGGGCGACGTTGCGGTTGTCCTCGCCGGCCTGGTTGGCCGCGCCGAAGGCGACGTCCTCCACCGCCTCGGGCGGCAGCTGCGGATTGCGGTCGAGCAGCGCCCGGAGGACGGCGGCGGCGAGATCGTCGGGGCGGATGCCCGACAGCGCCCCCCGGTAGCGCCCGATCGGAGTGCGGCAGGCGTCGACCACGAACACGTCCATGGCTCAGCTCCAGTCGTAGAAGCCGCGGCCCGACTTCTTGCCCAGCTCGCCGTCGGCGACCTTGTCCCGCAGCAGCGCCGGCGGTTCGAAGCGGGGGCCGAGGGTGGCGGCGAGGTGTTCGGCGATGGCCAGGCGGACGTCGAGGCCGACGAGGTCGGTGAGCCGCAGCGGCCCCATGGGGTGCCGGTAGCCGAGGACCATGCCGGAGTCGATGTCGGCGGCCGTGGCCACGCCCTCCTCCAGCATGCGGATCGCTTCCAGCCCGAGGCAGACGCCGAGCCGGCTGGTGGCGAAGCCCGGCGAGTCGCGGACCT
>JAICYE010000083.1 GCA_025934385.1 Acidimicrobiia bacterium
CGCTCGATCTCGACGCCGGACTGCGGGCGGCCGTCGACGCCGCCCTCGTCGACCTTCCCGACGAGCGGCGGCTCGTGCGGGGGCTGTTCTCCGGCGGCACGCTCTGTTACGAGGCGCTGGTGATCCTGTCGGCCAGCCTGGGCCCGGTGTACTCCAACACGCCGATCAGCCAGGGCTGGGGGCTGCCCGCGCCCGACGGCGCCCACGTCTGCCTCGACCTCGGCGAGGAGGAGTTCACCAAGGGCCGGCCCCACCCGATGATCGACCCCGAGGCCCGGCTCGAACACCTCCGCGCCGCTGGGGCGAAGCCCGACGTCGCCGTCGTCCTCCTCGACGTCGTGCTCGGCTACGGCTCCCATCCCGACCCCGCCGAGGTGTTCTCCGGGGTCTGCACCGACATCCGGGCCGGCGGCCGCGGCCCGGCCGTCGTCGCCTACGTCCTCGGCACCGACGCCGATCCCCAGGGGCTCTCCCGGCAGCGGGCGGCGCTGGCCGAGGCCGGCTGCATCGTCCCGCCCACCGCCGGCCGGGCCGCCCTGGCCGCCGCCGCCCTGGCCGCCCGCCGCCCCGAGCTCGTCAGCGAGCCGCTGACGTGAGCGGTGCCGGCGCCGCGCCCGTCCTCCTGATCTGCCACTCGACCCGCCCCCGGGGCGGGCTCGTCCACACGCTCTCGCTCGGCGAGGCGCTCATGGCCGAGGGCGTCGACGTCCGCCTCGTGGCCCTCGGCGACCCGGCCGCCGGACTCTTCCGGCCGACCGCCCTGCCCCACACCATCGTGGCCGCCCCGCCGCCGGCCGAGACGCTGGAGGAGCGGGTCTTCCAGGCCGTCGACGCCCTCGAGGCCGGGCTGGCCCACCTCCTCCCGCCCGGGCCGGCCGTCCTCCACGCCCAGGACTGCATCGCCGCCCGCGCCGCCGGCCGCATCCGCGACGGTCACGCCCTCACCGGTCCCCGCCCCCAGACCGTTGTCGTCCGCACCGTCCACCACGTCGACGACTTCACCACCCGGGCGCTGATCGAGTGCCAGCAGCGGGCCATCGTCGACCCCGACCGGGTGCTGGTCGTGAGCGGCCACTGGCGGGAGCGGCTGGCCGCCGAGTACGGCGTCGAGGCGACCGTCGTCCGCAACGGCGTCGACCCCGACCGGTTCGGCGCCGGGAGCCCCGGCCAGCGGGAGGCGTTCCGGGCCCGGGCCGGCGCCGGGCCCGACACGTTCCTGATCCTGACGGTGGGTGGCATCGAACCCCGCAAGGGCTCGGTCACGCTGCTCGAGGCCATGGCGGCCCTCAAGGCCAGGGCCGAGTCCAACGGCGCAGGACGCCGGCCCGTCCTCGCCGTCGTCGGCGGCCATACGTTCTTCGACTACCGGGCCTACCGCGACGGCGCCCTGGCCCGTCTCCCCGAGCTCGGTCTCGTCGAGGAGCGCGACGTCCTCCTGCTCGGCACGGTCAGCGAGGCCGACCTCGGCGGCTGGTACCGGGCGGCCGACGCCTTCGCCTTCCCGTCGGTGAAGGAGGGCTTCGGCCTCGTGGTCCTCGAAGCGCTGGCCGCCGGGCTGCCGGTCGTGGCCAGCGCGATCCCCGTCTTCGCCGAATACCTGGAGGACGGGCGCAGCGCCCTGCTCGTCCCGCCCGGCGACGCCGGCGGCCTGGCCGGCGCCCTCGGCCGGCTGGCCGGCGACCCGGGGCTGCGCCGGCAGCTGGCGGCCGGTGGGCGGCCGTTGGTCGACCGGTTCACCTGGGCGGCCAGCGCCGCCGCCCACCGGGAGATCTACGCCCAGGCGGAGGTGTCAGCGGTCGGAGGACGGCGGTAGGGTCTGCGCTCCATGAGCACGGACCGGCAGCCGGCGGACGACTACACGATCCCGTCCGACTGGGGCGGTGAGGCCGAACGCCTGCGGCTGCTGGGCGAGTGGCGCGACCCGATCACCTTGTCCCGCATGGAGAAGCTCGGCTTCGCCCCGGGCTGGCGATGCCTCGAGGTGGGCGTCGGTGGTGGATCGACGGCCCGGGCCATGGCCGAGCGCGTCGGGCCGACCGGCCGGCTGACCGCCGCCGACATCAACCCCGGCTTCCTGGCCAACCTCGACGGGGTGCCCGGGGTCGAGGTGCGGCACTGCGACGTCCGCTGCGACGACTTCGCGCCGGCGTCGTTCGACCTGATCCACACCCGGTTGGTGCTCGAGCACCTGCCCGAGCGGGTCGAGGTGATGCGGCGGATGGTCGACTGGCTGGCGCCCGGGGGCTGGGTTCTGTTCGAAGAGCCCGACACCGCCGCCGCCGAGGCCTCGCCGAACCGTCTGTGGGCCCGCCACTTCGAGGCCTACGCCGCCGACCCCGGTTACGACGTCCACACCGGACGGGTGCTGGCCGCCGAGGTCCGATCGCTCGGCCTCGCCGACATCGGCGTGGAGATCGACACCGCCGTCGTGCGCGGCGGCACCGACCTGGCCCGGTGGTATGCGATGACGATCGACGCCGTGCGGAGCGGGCTGCTGTCCCAGGGGCTGGTCGGCGACGACGAGCTCGACGAGATCATCGGGGCTCTCCAGGACCCTGCGCTGCTCGAGCCCGGGTTCACGTTCCATGCGGTGTGGGGCAGAAGGGCTCCGCTGAGAGGAGTGCGGTGAGGGGACTGCAGAACAAGGTCGTCGTCGTCACCGGCGCCGGACGGGGGGTGGGCCAGGCCATCGCCGAGCGCCTGGCCGCCGAAGGAGCGCGGGTGGCGGTGACCGACGTCGACGGCGACACGGCGCAGGAGACCGCCAAGGCTCTCGACCGGGCGGCCGGCTTCCGGCTCGACATCACCGACGCCGCCGAGGTGACGGCGCGGATCGACGAGATCTCCGCCGCCCTCGGCCCGATCGACGCCCTCGTCAACAACGCCGGCTGGGACCGGATGGCGCCGTTCCTGCAGACCGACGAGGACCTGTGGAACCGGATCATCGACATCAACCTCCGGGGTCCCATCCGCATGACGAAGGCCGTGCTGGCGCAGATGGTGGAGCGCCGCCAGGGCCGCGTCGTGAACATCTCGTCCGACGCCGGCCGCGTCGGCTCCACCGGCGAGGCCGTCTACTCCGCCTGCAAGGCCGGGATCATCGGGTTCGGGAAGACCGTCGCCCGTGAGGTCGCCCGCCACAACATCACCGTCAACGCCGTCTGCCCCGGCCCGACCGACACGCCGCTGCTGCAGGCGATGGTCGGCGAGGGCCACGACAAGCTCATCGACTCCCTGAAGCGGGCGATCCCGATGGGCCGCCTCGGCCAGCCCGACGACATCGCCGGCGCCGTCGCCTTCCTCGTCTCCGACGATGCCGGTTTCGTCACCGGCCAGACCCTGTCGGTGAGCGGCGGCCTCACGATGGCATAGGCCGCGCTGCGGAGCCGCCCGGCCGCCGGCGCGGCCGACGCCGGGATCGGCGCCATCCTGCGCTTCTGACGTCGAGCCGCTACACCGCCGGCGGGCCGGCCGCCCGGGCCATGAGCCAGCCCCGGGCCCGCTCGGCCCGCGGGTAGCGGTCGACGAGCCCCCAGAACTTCCGGCCGTGGCCCGGCACCACCAGGTGGGCGAGCTCGTGGATGATGACGTAGTCGAGGACCCAGCCCGGCTCGGCCAGCAGCTTCGACGAGATCCGGATGCTGCTGTCGACCGGGGTGCAGGAACCCCAGCGCAGCTCCTGATTGTCAACCCAGCGGATCGACGCCGGCCGGGGCAGCTCGTAGCGCTCGGCCAGGGCGGCGGCCCGCTCCTCGAGGTCGATCGCCTCGGCGCCGATCGAGCGCTCCAGCCGGCGAACCATCTCCGCCACCCAGCGCTCCTCCTCGGCCCGGGTCATCGTGGCCGGGATCGTGACCCGCACCACACCGTTGACCCGCCGGGCCTGGACCGTCTTGCGCCGGCGCTCGCTCCGGATCACCTCGACGTTCACGGGCCGGAGGGTACCCGGCACCGCTCAGGAACTGGTGGACTCTTCCGCCTCGGCCGGACGCCGCCCGATCAGGCTCCACCCGTCCACCTGGTAGACGATGTCGCCGGCCCCGTCGACGAGCTCTGTCCGCCCGAGGATCTTCCCGAGCGTCGGCCGGCGGGCCGAGGGCTCGGCCACCAGGACGGTGTAGCGGGCGGACAGCCGGTCGCCCGCCCGGACGGGCTTGCGGAAGCGGATGTTCTCGACACCGGGCGACCCTTGCGCGTCGGTGCGGTTGAGGAGGCTCTCGACCTGGAGGCGCATCGTCCGCATGGCCGTCTGCCAGCCACTGGCGATGAGCCCGCCGTAGATCGACTCCCGGGCCGCCACCGGATCGACGTGAAACGGCTGCGGGTCCCACTGCCGGGCGAAGGCGATGATCTCCTCCTCGGTGAGCGGCGACAGCGTGCCGAGCTCGATCACCTGCCCCTCGGTGAAGTCTTCGAAGTAGAGGATCGGACGCCTCCTGCCGGCCGTGGGTGGCCCGGACAGTACTGTGTCCTGCCATGCGCCGGATCGCCTTGTGCCTGCTCGTTCTCGCCGCCCTCGGGGCGGGCGTCGACTGCGGCGGCGGCGACAGCGGCCCCCCGCTGTCGGCCGACGACTTCGCCAAGCAGTCCAACGCCATCTGCAAGGCCGGCGACGCCAAGCTGGCCGACGAGGGCAAGAACATCCTGAAGGACGCCAACACCTCGCCCGACCAGCTGGCCAAGTTCTTCCTGAACAACGCCATCCCCAACGCCCGCACCAAGCTGGAGCAGATCGGCAAGCTGCACCCGCCGGCGAAGGAGAAGGACAAGGTCAAGAAGATGCTGGCCGACGGCAAGAAGGCCACCGACACCGTCGAGACCGGCCTGAAGAAACAGGGGGCCGCCTACCTCTCGGCCAAGGGCCCCGACCCCTTCAAGGACTTCAACAGCGAGGCCAAGGACCTGAAGCTGACCGACTGCGCGGGGACCACATGAGCAACGTCACGGTGTGGTTCAACCCGGCCTGCTCGAAGTGCCGCACCGTGCAGGGCCTCCTCGCCGAAAAGGGAGTCGACGCCGACTACGTCCGGTATCTCGAGCAGACGCCCAGCCGGGCCGAGATCGAGGCGGTGCTCGCGCTGCTCGGCACCGACGACCCCCGCTCGATCATGCGGACGGGCGAGGCGGTCTATCACGAGCTCGGCCTGGCCGGGGCGGACCGCGACGCGCTCCTCGACGCCATGGTCGCCCACCCGATCCTCATCGAGCGGCCGATCGTGATCCGGGGCGACCGGGCCGTCGTCGGCCGCCCACCGGAGAACGTCCTCGATCTCCTCTAACGACTGGGGTCGAACCGGTTCATCAGGATCTCCGCCGCCACCCAGATCGTCTTGGTGAACGGGTAGAAGAGCGCCGGCAGGATCACCGCCAGGGCAGCCGAGGTGACGACGACGAACCAGACCGGCGGCCCGCTCTCACCGCCTACCGCCAGCACGACGATGTAGACGAACATGCCGAGCAGCAGGATCCCGGCCGTCAGCCCGATATTGATCGTCATCGCCCCGAGGAAGTGGCCCTCCTCGGGACGGCCCTCGAAGTCGAGGTCGCACCGCGGGCAGCACTTGTTCATGCACCACCAGCTGGTGAAGATGCCGCCCGCCCCGCAGCGGGGGCAGCGCATCAGCGTCGCCCGTCCGAGCATCGTCGGGATGCCGGGGCGTTCGGCCCCGACGAGGTCGGCGGGATTCAGCTCACCCATTGGCCCCGCTCCTCCAGGACACGCTTGAGCACGCTTGGCCGGTCGGTCATCAGCCCTCCTACGCCGAGGTCGAGGAGACGGTGCATCTCGTCGGGTTCGTCGATCGTCCAGACGTGGACCGGCATCCGGCGCCGGGCCGCCGCCCGCACGAACCGGGCGTTGACCAGCGTCCGGTCCTTCCAGGTGGTCGGCACCTGCACGCAGCCGGCGCCGAACGGGCCGACCGGCACGCCGTAGGCGGCCAGCCGCATGCGGGCGATGCCCGCCGGGCCCAGGGAGGTGCAGATGGGCCGGCCGACCGCCCGGCGGAGCTGCAGCAGGCGGCGGTCGGAGAAGGCGGCGATGTTGACCCGGTCCCAGGCCTTCGTGCGGCGCAGGGCCTCGGCCAGCGGCGCCACGGCGGCGTCCATCTTGGGATCGATGTTGAACCGGTGCTCCGGGAAGGCGTCGAGCAGCCCCTCCATGGTGGCGATGGGCTCGCCCTCCGCTCCCACTCTGGCCTTGCGGACCTCGGTCCACGGCCGGTCCTCGAGGCGGCCGTCGAGGTCGGTGACCCGGTCGAGGCGCTCGTCGTGGAAGGCCAGCAGGACGCCGTCGGCGGTCACCCGCCCGTCGGTCTCCAGGTAGCGGTACCCCATGGCCACGGCCCGGCCGAAGGCGGCCAGCGTGTTCTCGCCGCCGACCTCGGCCGCTCCGCCCCGATGGGCGAAGGGGATGGGGTGCGGCCAGTCCAGGAACTGGAGCCGGCTCTCGTTCACGCCGCGGCGAGCTGTTCCTGCACCTGGCGCTTCAGCCGGAACAGGATCGCCGACATGCCCCGCAGCCGGAGGCTGGAGATCACCTCGGCGAGGCCGAGCTCCTCGTAGAAGTCGTTGGGCGTGCCGAGGACCTCCTCGGCGCTGGCGCCCTCCAGACCCTCCCGGAGGATCCCGGCGAACCCGCGGGTGGTGGGGGCCTCGGCCGGCACGTCGAACCACAGGTGCACCCGCTGCTCGTCGTCGACCTCGGTCGTGAGGAAGAACGGCGTCTGGCACTCGACGACCTGCTCCATCTGGTCACGGTGGCCGGCCAGGTGCTCGGGCAGCGGCGGGACCTTGCGGGAGTACTCCAGGAGCGCCTGGAGCCGCAGGTCCTTCGGAGCGCCGGCGAAGAGATCGACGATGCGCTGCAGTTTGGGTGGAGTCATGGTCTCGCTGATGCCCCGGTATCGTAACCGGGCTGTTCCCACCCGCCGTCTTCGTGAGGAGGACCCCCATGTCCGTCGAGAACGACCCGTCCCCCGAGCTGGCGGAGTACGCCCACCCCGAGAAACTGGTGACGGCCGACTGGCTCGCCGCCCACCTCGAGGACCCCAACGTGGTCATCGTCGAATCCGACGAGGACGTGCTGCTCTACGACACCGGCCACATCCCCGGGGCCGTCAAGGTCGACTGGCACACCGAGCTCAACGACCAGGTGACGCGGGACTACCTCGACGGCGAGGGTTTCGCCCGGCTCATGTCCGACAAGGGCATCGGCCGGGACTCGACGGTCGTCTTCTACGGCGACAACTTCAACTGGTGGGCGGCCTACGCCCTGTGGGTCTTCAGCCTCTTCGGCCACCCCGACGTCCGCCTCCTGAACGGCGGGCGGATGAAGTGGCAGGCCGACGGCCGGGAGATGACGACCGACGTCCCCAAGCGCGAGTCGACCGACTACCCCGTCGTCGAGCGGGACGACTCGAAGATCCGGGCTTACAAGGACGCCGTCCTCGACCACATGATGCAGCGCCGGCCGATGGTCGACGTCCGCTCCCCCGAGGAGTTCCGGGGCGAGCGGACGCACATGCCGGAGTACCCCCAGGAGGGCGTGCTGCGGGGCGGCCACATCCCCGGCGCGGCCAGCGTCCCCTGGAAGCGGGCGGCCAACGACGACGGCACCTTCAAGTCGGTCCCGCAGCTCAGGGCGATCTACGCCGAAGAGATCGGGCTCCGGCCGGAGGACGACATCATCGTCTACTGCCGGATCGGCGAGCGGTCGAGCCACACCTGGTTCGTGCTCACTCAGCTGCTCGACTACCCGACCGTCCGCAACTACG
>JAICYE010000068.1 GCA_025934385.1 Acidimicrobiia bacterium
AATTTCGGCCTGGCGTGATGCGCGGTCTTGGGCCGGACCGGTGGTGGGGCGAGTATCAGGCGCGTCTTTTCGGCGGCGTGGCGGGGTCAAGCTTGCTCGCCAAGCCGTTGTCGCGTCGCAGGGCGAACCCCCTCTCTGCACCAACTGAATGCGCTTTCAAATGCAGCAATCACGTAGCTCAGGGGGAAATGCATGAGGACCTTCAGAGGCGGGACCAGAAAGGGGATCGTGGTCCTGAGCGCACTCGCGCTCCTGGCCGTGTATCCCGGTGTGTCCAGCGGTAGCTCACAATCGAACTCCGTGGCATCGGCGCTCACCGCAGCGCGACAGCGCGCCGACGCCATCAATAAAACCAATGACGTACCCAAGGTCACCCAGAACCTGATCCCCGGCGCTCTGCAGGCCCGGAATCTGGCGATCAGCCAGTTCAAGGCGGCTCAGGCGACGGGGTCCGCCGCAGCGTTCAGCAAGCCGGAGTACGCCGTCATCTGGTCCGGCAAGAACAACATCGGCGACATGAGCGGCAACGACTGGATGCGCTTCATCAACCAGGGGGCGATCAGCCCGACCGGTCTGATCAACGTGGGCAGCAAGCAGTGGCTGGGCGGTCTCGACGCCATGGTCGTCGTCGACGTCCGCAAGAACAACGTCGACGGGTCGAGGAACCCGGACTACGGCAAGGTCGTCAACTTCGTCGAGGTGCCGCCCCCGTTCGGGGTGGAGGGCGAGCCCCACCACATGCAGTACCAGTGGAAGCCCGGCGAGCCGATCGTGGCCGGCCACCTGTTCACCGACCTGACGTCGATCTGGGACGTCAACGACGTCCCCAACATCGTCCTGAAGAACATCGTCCGGGGTGAGGAGAACCCGATCGGTGCCTTCCCCGACGCCTACGACTTCGCCGGCGACAAGGCCATCGGTACGTACATGACCGCCGGTGAGCCCAACTACGGTGGCTCGCCCGGCTCGGTCGTCGTGTTCAAGCCGGACTCGGCCAAGGGCATGGTCCAGGAGTCGGAGACCGCCGCCAGCCAGGTCGGGGCCGTCTTCCGGGGCAACCCCAACGGCATCCCCGAGCCCTGTACCCCGATCGAGGGTCGGCCGATGGGGACCTGCGGCAACCCGCACGGGATCCAGGCCCGACCGGACCTCAACCGGATGGTGACGGACGACTACGCCGACGCCCGGGAGCTCGGCTCCGACCCGCTCAAGACCGTGGAGCAGCACGCCTTCCGGCCGACGATCCGGGTCTGGGACATCTCCAACCCCGGGGAGCCCAAGCTGATCTCGGTGGCCCACATGCCGAAGAGCGTGAAGAACACGCCGAACCCGGCCCACGACAACATCGGGATCATGGAGGGGGCCAAGACCTACGCCCCGGCCAAGGGGATGTTCTCCGGCTCGATGTGCGGCGGGGGGATCTTCTTCCTGCCCGACATGACCAACGTGCAGCCGGACTCCTCCAGCCAGTGGAAGCAGGTCTGGGACGACGGCATGGCCGAGATGCAGGTGCAAGGCCGTGACGTCCGCGGTGCCGGCGCAGGTACCGGCAACGAGCCCGGCGCCTGCGCCGGTGGCGCCTGGCACCAGGTGACCCCCGACAACCGGTTCCTGTTCCGGGCCGTCGGCGGGCGCAACCCCGGCTCGACCAACACCTACGACAACGGCACGCCGAAGATGATCTACGTGATCAACGTCGAGAAGCTGATCAAGCACGCCACGGAGACCGGCACGGTCGACTGCAACATCAAGAGCGGTCGCGAACTGGGCCAGGGCCATGGCGACGCCGATGACTGCCCGACGCTGGCCGGCGTGGTCACCGTTGACGACAACACATCGGGCGGCCCGCACTGGGGCGCCCTCGACAACCAGAACTTCACGGACAACGGGGCGCCGACCCGGAGCATCTTCTGCGACTACTTCGTCGCCAGGACGGGCTACGACGGCAACCACCGCTGCTACATGCTGAACGTCAACCCCGAGACGGGTGCGCTGAGCTACGACACGACCTTCCGTGACGAGTACAACGGCTCCCTCGGCATCGACTTCAACCGCTCGGACTGGCCGGGCCACCCGGGTGGCGGGTTCTACAAGCCGCACTCGATGGTGTTCGTTACGCCGGAGGCGGTGGCCGGCCCCCACTAGGTAGGACGAACTCGGGACGCTGCTCACGGCGGGGGGCGATCTCAAGTTCCATAGGAACATGAGGGAGACTCTCCAACCGTGATGGCGATGATCAGCGGGGCACGGCCACGGCGATACGCCGTGGCCGTGCCCGCGCTTCTGGCCCTGTTCGTGGTGGTGCTCTCGCCCTGGGCGACGATGGCGGCCTGGGCCCATCCCTACCTCGTGCAGACCCAGCCCGGACCGGGTGTGGCGCTGCGGGACTCGCCCCCCTCGATCCAGATCGGCTTCACGGAAAAGGTCGTGCTCCAGGGTTCGTCGCTCCGTCTCGAGGACGGCGACGGCCACCCGGTGGCGCTTGGGCCGGTCCGCGTGCCGAAGGAAGGGCCGGGGCTGGCCGCCGACATCAAGGGGCCCCTGGGCGGCGACGTCTACCGGGTGCGGTGGGCCGTCCTCGGCGAGGACGGGCACAGCTCCTCGGGCGAGTTCCGCTTCGGCGTCGACGGACCCGGCGGAGTCCCGCCCCGGCACGCCGAGCTGCTCAGCGCCACCGGCGGACCGGGCGAACAGGCGGCGGCGTCGGACGGGCCCGTGCGCATCGCCCTGCGCTGGCTCGGCCTGCTCGGCGCGGCGCTGCTCGTCGGCGGCGCCGTCCTGCTGACCCGGCTGCGGGGCCGCCTGGAGGACGCCGCCGCCGACACCGTCTCGCGCCGGTGGACACAGGTGGCCCGGATCGGGTGGGTCCTCACGCTGGCCGGATCGATCGCCGGTGTCGTCGGGGCCGCCGGCGCCGGTTCGGGCGGCGCCCGGATGTCGATCCTGCTGGCCACCAGCACCGGCGGGCTGTCCCTGGCCCGGCTGGCCGGCGTGGTGGTGACGGGGATCCCCGGCCTGACCGGCCGGCCCGGGCCCCGCCGAGACCAGTACCTCGGCCTGGCCGGCGCCTTCTTCCTCGGGGCCGA
This sequence comes from Acidimicrobiia bacterium, assembly GCA_025934385.1. The sequence goes on from JAICYE010000068.1 coordinate 3,087, forward strand.
GGCGGTCGGGGGCCACGTCACCGCCATCAACGCCGCCGGCGCCCGGGCGGCGGCCATCGTCGCCCAGGGGGCGCACCTGGCCGCCGCGGCGATGTGGGTCGGCGGGCTCGCCGTGCTGGCCTACGCCATCGCCGGCGTCGACGCTTCGGTCCGGCCGTCAGCCTGGCGCACGGCCGCGGCCGCCTTCCGGCCGGTGGCGGCGATCTCCGCCGTGGTGGTGATCGCCACCGGCGTCATCGCCTCGGTCCGGGAGGTGCAGCACAAGTACTTCCTGCTGTGGTCGGCCTACGGCCGGTACCTGCTGGCCAAGTGGGTGCTGGTGGCCGGCATGCTCGTGCTCGGCGGGCTCGTGGGGCGGGCGCTGGGCGGCCGCCGCCGCGCCTACGTTCCCGGGTCGTCCTCGTCGGAGCGGTCGAGGCCGGTCGGTTCGCTCTTGCGGGTGGAGGCCGTGCTCGGCGTCGCCGTCCTCGTCTTCGCCGCCACCCTGGTCGGCGTGGCCCAGGGCCGGGGCCAGCCGCTGCCGGCCCAGAAGGGGAGCGTGCTGGCCGGCCCGGCCTTCGCCAACGCCGTCGTCGGCGGCGGGCTGGTGAGGATGGCGCTGTCGCCGGCGGCCCCGGGCCACAACCAGCTGACCGCCCTGCTGGCCCACCCCGTCGAGGCGGCCGCGGCCGGCGGCGTGCAGGCTTCGGCCCCCGCCCCCGGCGAGCAGGAGACCGTGTCGGTGTCGATGGTGTGCGACTGCGCCGCCAAGCCCGTCGCCGCCGACCTCACCCGGGCGGCCGGTGCCTGGCGCGCCGACGTGAACCTGCCGTCGGCCGGGGTGTGGCGCGCCTCACTGAAGATCGGCGGCAGCTCGTCCCTGGCCCCCGTGGCGCTGCGGGTGGCCACCGGCTCGGCGCCGGGCGCCCCGGCCGGGGAGGTCAGCTCGATCGGCGACCTGTCGGGCCCCGCCGCCCGCCGCTGCCGGTCCTTCGAGCTCGGTCTCGTGCTGGCGCTGGGGTTCATCAACGCCAAGGGCGGCGTGGGCGGCCGCAAAGTCGTCGTCCGCTCCTCGGACGACGCCGGCGACCCGGCCAAGGCCCGGCAGCTGGCCGAGCAGGACACCGGCGCCGATCTCGCCGTCCCCTGCGGAAGAACGGCGGCGGTGACCGCCGGAATCCTGCAGAAGCACATGCCGGTCGTCGTGGCCGACGCCCTGGCGCCGCCGGTGGCCGGGGACCGGGTGTATCGCCTCTCCGGCGACCCCTACGCCGAAGGCTGGTCGGCCGGCCGGACAGTGGCCCACAGCACCGCCTTGACCGAGCCGGACGTGCCGAAGCGCGTCGACGTCCTCGTGGAGGACGACGACCCCGGCGCCGACCGCATCATCGCCGGCCTGAAAGCGGCCCTGGCCCTCGATCCGGCGGCGGCGGCCAAGGTCGAAGAGGGCTTCAAGTCGATCAGCACCGCCAACGTCGAGGTCGTGGTGCAGCGGCACAAGCCCGGGACGCCGCTGGCGCCGCTGGTGGCCGAGGCGGTCGATGCCAGCAAGTACGTCACCAGCTTCCTGGCCGCCGATCCCGCCACCCTCGGCCCGGCCCTCGACTCGCTCACCGATCTCCAGGTCGCCCGGCCCCCCTCGCTGCTGGCCGCATCCCGGGCGTTCGACGAGGCGTTCCTGCGGGATTCGAAGATCGGGCGCCGGGGGGACGTGAAGGTCTTGGGCGAGGTGGCGCCGGACAGCGGGGAATCGCTGGTCTACACCAAGCTCGTCCAGACGATCTTCCCCGGCGAGCAGCCCTCGATCGACGGGCTGCGGGGCTACATGGCCGGGAAGGCCATCGCCACTGCGCTGGACAAGGGCGGCGACCTCGCCCAGCAGTTGAAGCTCCTGAACGTGTTCTCCGACGGCGTGGCGTCAGGGTGGAGCCCGGCGGCGCCGGCGGCGGGGTCGTGGCGGTTCTTCCTCTACCGGGGCACGTTCCTCTCCAGCACGCTCCAGCCCGGCGAGAAGGCCGAGCCCGGCCGGTTCTTCGCCGAGGGGGGCGCCTGGAACCGGGTGCAGACCGCCAACCTGGGCCTGTGCGGGCCACAGCTGACGTACGACGGGCCGCCCCCGCCCTGCACGCCTCCGCCCAAGTAACCGGGTCAGCCCGACTGGATCAGCTTGTTCAGGCGTTTGAAGAGGTCGTCGGTCTTCTCCTTGGAGAGCCCGGTGACCTGGATCCGGCCGTCGAACGATGTGAACTGCAGCACTGGCGCGCTCACCACCTGACCCTGGGTCATGATCGCCAGCCGCTTGCCCTGGTTGCGCCGGGCGTAGCCGTCGAGATTGGCGCTGCCGACACCGCCGAGGACGACCGACAGCGCCGGTGCCCCCGAAGGGTCGTCCGCCACGGTGGCGGACCGGACGTCCTTGGCGTCGACCACCGGCTCGCCGAGCTCGAGGCATTCCGCCTTGCCGTCGGTGGTCTTCGGCCGCACCAGCTCGTTCTTCTTCGGCGCCTTGCTGGCGCAGGGCGGCGGCTTGGACGACAGCACAGGCCGCAGCTCCAGCAAGCCTCGTTGCGCCGAGTCGTCGCTCTTCCGGCACGCCGTCCCGACGACGGGGAGCCCGACGGCCAGGGCGAGCAGCAACGTGGCCGGGCGGTACATCAGGGAGTGAAGCCCGCCAGTACCGCTGTCGCGTTGGAGTCGTAGGTGAAGCTGAAACCGACCTGGTGGCGCTCGCCGTGGAAGACCTCGACGAACTTCACCCACGTGTTCCGGGCGGGGTCGAACCACATCGTCCGGTTGCGGTAGCCCTGGTCGGAGCCGCCGGGGCGGAACTTCCGGTCGACCTGAACCTTCCAGGCGTTGACGGTCGTGCCGCCGACGGTCACCGGCTCCTGGCCCACGACCGTGGTCGTCCAGTCCTCGGTGCGGCTCAGGCTGCCGTCACCGTTCTTGGCCTGGGTGACGCCGGTGCGTGTGTAGCCCGCCTTGAGCGGCCAGGGGATCTCGAGGATCGGGGGCTCGTAGTCGGCCTGGCTTGTCTCGGTCCGCGGCCCGAACGTCACCGAGCCGCCCTCGAAGTCGAAGTAGATGCCGTCGTTGCGGAAGCCGACGATCTCCCGCTCGGCGTGCTTGTCGGAGTACGTCAGGTCGTAGACCAACTGGTCGGGCTTCAGGCCCGGCGCGCTGTGGACGACCATCGTCATCTTGTCGGGGAACTTCCGGCTCCCGACGAAGGAGGCGCCCTCGGTGCCGTCGACATTCCAGGTGTAGGTGCCGAGCGCCGGTTTCCCGAGGGTGCCGGGCTGGCTCGGCGCCGGGGCGGGGGCGGGGGCGGTCGGCTTTGGTGTGGTCGTCGGCACAGGGCCGGAAGCCGCCCGGGTGGTGGGCGTGGTGGCCCGCGGGCCGGACGTGGCCGGGGTCGGGCTGGAGCCCGGCCTGGTCGTCGGGGCCGTGGTGCTCGACGACGGCGGAGCGGTGGCCGCGGGGTCGGTGACGGCGCTCGTCGGCGTCGCGCCGGTCGTGCCGGTGGTGGCCTCGGTCGACGTCGTGATCGGCGGGCCGGCGACGGCGAACTGCCCGCCCCGACGGAATGACGGCGGGCCTTTGTGGGTCAGCTTGTAGCCGACGACCCCGGCGGCGACAACGGTCACGGAGGCAACCCCCGCGATGATCTTTACCCGTAAGGACGGACCTTGCGCCACGGCGTCTGAACCCCCATCTGGCCTTCAGGCTTCATCCCAAGATAGCGCACCCAGGCGCTGCACCGTTACCGAAGCCCCCTGATTAATGAGAAATACGGCCGCGAAATTCCCGACCTCCTCGCTACGGATTTGACTTGTATAACCGTGGAATTTCCTGGCTAATTTTGATTGCGCAATTGCGCACATCCATGTACTGTGATGTCGTGACAGTTCCCGCCGGGCTGGTCGAAGAAGTGGCCCGGCGGTTTGCGCTCTTGTCCGACCCGACACGGCTGCGGATTCTCGACGTGCTGCTCGAACGTGACGACATCACGGTCACCGAACTGGCCGGAGTGGTCGGCGAGGCGGCGCCCAACGTGTCGCAGCACCTGAGCCGGCTGCTGGCCGCCGACATCGTGGGCCGCCGCCGCGACGGGCGGACGGTGCGGTACTCCGTCGCCGACCCCACGATCCGCCCGCTGTGCGATCTGGTGTGCAAGGCCCTCAGCGCCCGCGGGAGAGCGTGAACCACAACGGCGCCGACCCGTCCGAGGGCTGTATCTTCTGCCAGCGGGGTGATGCTCCCGATCTGCTGGCCGGGAACGACCTGGCGATCGCCTTTCCGGCGGGCTTCCCGGTGAGTCCGGGCCATGCGCTGATCGTGCCCCGCCGTCACGAGCCCGACTTCTTCGCTCTCACGGCCGAAGAGCAGGCCGCCGTCGTCGCCCTCCTCGATCCGGTGCGGGCCGTGCTCGACGAGCGCTGGTCCCCGGATGCCTACAACCTCGGCGTCAACGCCGGGAAGGCCGCCGGCCAGACGATCCGGCACGCCCACTTCCACGTCATCCCCCGCTACGCCGGTGACGTGGCCGAGCCTCGCGGCGGCATCCGCTGGGTTCTGCCCGAGACGGCCCGCTACTGGTAGCGGGCGGGCGCCGATCACGCGCTGACCCGTCCGACGCGGCGGCTGAAGGCCAGTGCCGCCGTCCGGTACATGGCGTGGGAGAACTTGGAGAACGGGAAGTAGGCGAACAGTCCGAAGATGAAGAACAGGTGCACGACGTAGGAGACGTAGGCCGCCGTGTGGACCTGGCCGTACCGGAGGATCTCCGTCAGGAACCCGGTCAGGGCCGTGAGCCCGAGCAGACCGGAGAAGAACCAGTCGGAGTACGCCGACTTGCCCGACTGCTTCGGCCGGCTGAGCCGGACCCACAGCGTCTGCGCCAGCCCCGCCAGCAGGGCGATGCCGCCGACGTTGCCGACGATCTTGACCGGGTCCCAGATCGGCAGCGAGAGGACGTTGTGGTGGTGGTGGATGCCGATCCGGGGGAAGACCTCGGTGTAGAGGAAGGCCCCGGTGGTGGCGGCGGTGAGGCCGAGGAAGCCGTAGAAGAGGCCCATGTGCGCCCACATCCGCGGGTGGGCCGTCTTGCAGTCGTTGAAATCCTTGTGGGAGAACACGTCGGCCACGGTGCTGCCCAGCGCCTTCGACATCGGCGCCCGCGGCATTCCGTCGGGCACGGTGCTCTCCAGGCCCGCCCAGAACTTCCGCAGGCTGAGGTAGGAGAGCACGGCCACGATGGCCACGATCGAGAGGGCGAAGATGTCGACGTACCCGTCGCCGAGGAACCGGCTGAAGAGGACGTCGCCCTTGGGGAACACGCCCGC
>JAICYE010000525.1 GCA_025934385.1 Acidimicrobiia bacterium
AAGCTCGACTCGATCAGCGCTTCCAGCCGGGCCATGCACCCTTCGTCGATGCGCTGGTTGAAGAAGGCCATGTCGTCGGCCCGTTCGTCGAGCAGCGTGCGGAAGATCGACTTGAGGCAGTCCTCGGCCAGGTCGGCGTTGTCGGACAGGTCGGCGAAGGCGATCTCCGGCTCGACCATCCAGAACTCGGCCAGGTGCCGGGCGGTGTTGGAGTTCTCGGCCCGGAACGTCGGGCCGAACGTGTAGACCTTCGACAGCGCCAGGCAGTAGGCCTCGACGTTGAGCTGGCCCGAGACCGTGAGGTGCGCTTCCCGGCCGAAGAAGTCCTCGTCGAAGTCAGGAGCGCCACCGAGGTTGGCCAGGTCGAGCGTCGACACCCGGAACATCTCCCCGGCGCCCTCGGCGTCGTTGGCGGTGATGATCGGCGTGTGGACCCAGAAGAACTCCCGCTCGTGGAAGAAGCGGGGCAGGGCCATGGCCAGGCAGTGGCGCACCCGGGTGACGGCGCCGAACGTGTTGGTCCGGGGCCGGAGGTGGGCCACCTCGCGGAGGTACTCGAAGCTGTGGCGCTTGGCCGCCACGGGATAGGTGTCGGGGTCGTCGACCCAGCCGACGACCCCCACCGAGCTGGCCTGGATCTCGACCGTCTGGCCCTTGCCCTGTGACTCGACGAGCTGGCCGGTCACGACCACGGCGCACCCGGTGGTGACGTGGAGGATCTCGCCGTCGTAGTTGGGCAGCGTCGGGTGGGCCACGGCCTGGACGGCGTCGAAGCACGAGCCGTCCGACACGGTCAGGAACGACAGGCCGCCACCGGCCTTGGAGTCGCGCCGGGTGCGGATCCAGCCCTTGACGGTGACGGTGGATCCGACGGGCACCTGGCCCCGGAGTACCGCCGCCACGGAGACGTCACTCAATCGTCAGCGTGCCCTTCACGACGTCGTGGATCTTGCAGTGGACGTTGTACTTGCCCGGCGGCAGCGAGGCGATGTTGGGCACGTCCTTGTACAGCCCGGGCGGCACGACGTCGGAGTCGAACTTCGGCGCGACCCCCTCGGGGACGTTCTCGGTGAAGGAGTGACCCGGGCCGGCGGTCGGGTCGGCATCCACGAAGCGGATCGACTCGCCGTGCTTGATCACGATGTCGTTGGTCGGCATGTACTCGCGATTCACGGCGAAGACGGTGTGCTCCGGGACGGGCCCGGCCGCGGGCAGCGGTGTCACGAGCATGAGCAGGGCAGCCAGGGAAACGAGCAGCATGGTCAGGACGACATCTCCTTCATCATCTGGGCCCAGGCCTCCCGGGCCTCCTCGACCGAGCCCTCGTCCTCGATGGTCGAGACGTCGCCGACGTCCTTGCCCTGCGCCACGGCCTTGAACACCCGGCGCATGATCTTGCCGCTGCGCGTCTTCGGCAGCATCGACACGAAGTTGCAGTCGGCGATGACCGCCACCGGGCCCAGCTCCTTGCGGACGGTGGCCAGCAGCTCGGACTCCAGCTCGTCCGACGGCTCGTGGCCCGTCTTCAGCACGACGAAGGCCGAGATGACCTCGCCCCGCAGCTCGTCGGGCCGGCCGGTGACACCGGCCTCGGCCACCGCCGGGTGGCGGAGGAAGGCCGTCTCCACCTCGATGGTGCCGATGCGGTGGCCGGCGATCTTGATGATCTCGTCGGCCCGGCCGCTGAACCAGAAGTACCCGTCCTCGTCGTACTCGGCGGCGTCGCCGGTGTAGTAGACGCCGGGCAGCCGGCCCCAGTAGTCCCGCTCGTAGCGCTCGGGGTCGCCCCAGATCGTGGGGAGCATGCTGGGGAACGGCCGCTTGACCGTGACGATGCCCTTGACGCCCGGGCCGACGGGCTTGCCGTCCTCGTCGACGATCTCGACGTCCCAGCCCGGCAGGGGGATCCCGGCCGACCCCGGCTTGATCGGGATCATGGCCACACCATACGGATTGCCGAAGAGCGGGCCGCCGGTCTCGGTCTGCCACATGTGGTCGATGACGGGGATGCGGTCCTCCAGCAGCGTCCGCTGCAGCCACTCCCAGGCCGGGGCGTTGAGGACCTCGCCGGCGCA
>JAICYE010000444.1 GCA_025934385.1 Acidimicrobiia bacterium
ACCCCGACGTCGGTTCACCGGAGCGCCCGGGGGTCAGCCCCCGGGCGCTTCCCGTATCGTCGCCCCCTGGGGCCGGGAGACCTCGGCGACGTCGAAGGCGACGGCGAGGGGCCAGTCGACCTCGACGGCCGGCCCTTCGGCGTAGACGCGGTACTCGCCGTCCTCGAGCCGGAGGCAGGTGCACAGCGGCTTCTCGGCGTCGATGAGCCAGTAGGCCGGGACCTCGGCGGCGACGTAGGCCGCCCGTTTGCGGGCCATGTCCTCCTCGCCCAGCCCGGCGAGGACCTCGACGACGAGCAGCACCGGCGGGTGCACCCCCTGGTCGCCGACGGAGCTGTGCGGCGCCACCATGAGGTCGGGGATGACCCGCTGCCCGTCGGGCAGGTCGAGCCGGCACAGGCGGTACGACGCATGGCCGGGCGGGACGGCGTGGGACAGGATCGGCCCGAGGTGGAACGAGGTGCCGCCGTAGTGGGCGGGCCAGGGCGTGACGACGATGTGGCCGTCGACAAGTTCGTAGCGCCGGCCGTCGTTGCTGGGCATCGCCTCGAGGTCGGCCAGGGTCGAGGTGCCGGAGGGGGGGTTGACGGAGGTCATGACGCCATTCTTCCAAATCGCCGCCGGGCTCCCGGTCGGGCCGGCGTTCAGCTCGACGAGCCGTTGGCCGCCAGGGCGTTGGTGTCGTCGGCGCCGGCGTCGGACCGCAGCAGCTCGGCCCACACCACCTTGGCGCCGTCGGGCAGCGCCTCAACCCCCCAGCCGACGGAGAGGGCGCTGATCAGCAGGAGCCCCCGGCCGTGCTCGGCCCGTTCGTCGGCCGACCGGGGATCGGGCATTCCCGGCCCGAAGTCGGTCACGTGGAGCCGCAGGGCCCGATCGCCGAGATGGACCCGCAGTTCGCAGCGGGTGCCGGCGTGGACGAAGGCGTTGGTGACGAGCTCGGTCACGACGACCTGGGCGTCGTCGACGAGCTCGGGGCAGCCCCAGCGGCGAAGCTGCTCGGAGAGGAACCGGCGGGCGGCGGGGACGTCGGCCGGCTGGGGCCCGAGGTCGACGACCGCCGTCCGCCACGGCCGGGCCGGAAGGGTCTCGAGGAGCTCGACCACGTAGCTGATGTCGTGGTCCTTGCTGACGAAGGCCTCGACCTGGTCGGCCAGCCGCAACCGGCCGGGGTCGATCGATCCGGTGTACACGACCAGCCGGGCCACCGGCGCCATCGCCCGCAGCCGGGTCAGCACCTCGTGGCCGGCGAGGTCGGGTAGGCCGAGGTCGAGGACGACGACGTCGGGCTGGAGGCGGGCGGCGGTCGAGATCGCTGTCCCGCCGTCGCCGACCTCGCCGACGACCTCGAAGCCGCCCCGAATCTGGAGCGCCTGCCGGAGCACCGACCGCAGCTCGACGACATCTTCGACGAGCAGCACGGTCACGGTGGTCACAACCCGAGGGTACCAACCGGGCGACGCCCTGAATCCCACCCGAGGTGTCTGGGTACCGTGGGACCGTGGAGACCAGCCCCTATGACGTCGTCGTGGTCGACGACGCCGACGACGTCAGGGCCGTCGTGGGGGCCCAGCTCCGCCTGAGCCGGCGCTTCACCGTGGTCGCCGAGGGCGCCACCGGCGCCGATGCCGTCTCCCTGGCCGCGACCCACCGTCCGGCGGTCATGGTGCTCGACGCCTCGATGCCCGACATGGATGGGCTCGACGCCTTGCCCGCCATCCTCGACGCCTCGCCCGAGACCCAGGTCGTCATGTTCTCGGGGTTCAGCGGCAAGGCGTTGGAGATGGCCGCCCGGGCACTGGGGGCGGCGGACTTCGTGGAGAAGGCGGCACCGCTGCGGGAACTGCCCGAGCGGTTGCTCAAGGTGCTCGGAGCCACCCCGTCCCCGGCGGTGTCCGGCCTTCCGGAGCCCGACGCCCAACGGGAGCTGGCCGAGCACCTGGAACGGTTCCGCACCGTCTTCGACCAGGCCGCCATCGGCATGGCCACGATGACGCTGGCCGGGACGGTGGCCCGGGTCAACGCCGCCCTCGTGCGCCTCACCGGCGAGGACGAGGCCGCCCTCGTCGGCCGGCACTTCTTCGACCTCGCCCGACCGGGTTTCGACGGCGGCCTGCGGGACGCTCTCGCCCGGGTGGCCGAGGGCCGGGCCGAGGCCGCCGAGGTCGAGCATCCGCTCCCCGTCCGGGGAGGCTCCGACATCTGGTTGCGGTCGACGGTGACCCTCGTGCGGGACCCCGAGGGCCGGGCGCAGTACCTCTTCGCCCAGGCCGAGGACGTCACCGCCCAGCGGCGCGCCGTCGAGGAGCTCCGGGCCAGCGAGGAGCGGTTCCGGCTCCTGGTCGAGAGCGTCATGGACTACGCCATCTTCATGCTCGACCCGGGCGGGTGCGTCAACACCTGGAACATCGGGGCCGAGCGGATGAAGGGCTACCGGGCCGACGAGATCATCGGCCAGCACTTCCGGATCTTCTATCCGCCCGAGGCCCAGGCGCAGCGCCACCCGGAGCACGAGCTGGAGATCGCCGTCCGGGAGGGGCGCTACGAGGAGGAGGGCTGGCGGATCCGCAAGGACGGCACCGCCTTCTGGGCCAACGTCGTCATCACCGCGCTGTTCGACCATGACCACCGCCTCGTCGGCTTCGGCAAGGTCACCCGGGACATCACCGAGCGGCGCCGGGCAGAGTCGAGCCGGGACCGGGCCGCGGCCGAGCTGTCCGCCGCCAACCAGCGGCTCCTC
>JAICYE010000439.1 GCA_025934385.1 Acidimicrobiia bacterium
CCGAGCGGGGCCGCCGACTCGCCGGCCCCGGTCTCGGCCACGGTCGACTCGGCCGGCGACGGCTCCTGGAACGTCACGGGCCGGGCGGTGGCGCCCGGTCCGGAATGGCCGGCCAGGGCACCGCCGGCCATCACGACCGCCAGCAGCGCCCCCATCACGGCCGCGACCTGCTTGGCGCCGAGGCCGGCGGTGGCCCGCTCCGGCCGGCCCCGCCCGTCCGCAGGCTCCAGGTCGATCACGGCGCCAGTATTTCTCGCCGGCGCCGAATGAGCCACCCGGCCGAGGATGAGCCATCCCGGCGGAGGATGAGCCATCCCGGCGGAGGATGAGCCATCCCGGCGGAGGATGAGCCACCCGGCGTCACCCGGGTCTTCACCGGGATTCCTTTTCCGTCGCCGGGTGAGGGCAAGTCACGGTTGAAAAGGAATCCCGGTTTAACCTTGCCGCTGTGAACGCGGTGCTCTTCGGCGCCACGCTGCTCCCGGCCGCCGAACGTACGAGGATGCAACGCATCGGCGACAGCCTGAGCCACTTCGGCCGTGATGACGGGCTCCGGCTCATCCTGATCCTGCTCGGCACGGTCATCGCCGTGCGGTTGGTGCGCATCGTCCTCTACCGGATGCAGCGGCGGCTGGAGCGGTCACGCCTCACCGTGCTCCCGGGTGAGACCGGCCGGCTGACCGCCCTCTTCGACGTCCTCCACTACCTGGCGGTGGCGGTGGTGGTCGGCATCGGGCTCATGAGCGGGCTGGCCGTTATCGGCGTCAACACCGGCGCGCTGCTGGCCTCGGCCGGCGTGCTGGGCTTCGCCGTCGGCTTCGGCGCCCAGACGATGGTCAAGGATCTGCTGAACGGCCTGTTCCTGCTGGCCGAGGGGCAGTACACGATCGGCGACGAGATCACCATCAGCGGCGTCACGGGGGTGGTGGAGCGGGTCACGCTGCGGACGACGACGCTGCGGGCCACCAACGGCGACGTCCACATCGTGCCGTCGGGCGACGTGCGGCTGGTGACCAACAAGTCGAAGGGCTGGTCGCAGGTGGCCATCGACGCCGGCATCGCCTACACGACCCCGGTCGATCGGGCGCTCGAGGTGCTCGAGGTCTACTCCGGCGAGATCGCCGCCGACGCCGTGATCGCCGGCGACCTGATGGAGCCGCCCAAGGTGGCCGGCGTGACGGCGTTCCAGGACCACCAGTACCTGGCCCGGGTGACGGCCAGGGTGCGGCCCGGCGCCGACTCGAAGCCGGTCGAGCGGCGCATGCGGGCCATCCTCCGCCGGGTGTTCGAGCGGGAGGGCATCGAGACTCCGGTGCCCGTTCCGCTGATGGCGATGCCGTCCTCGCCTGGACGGTCGGCGACTGGACCGGCGCCGCCGGCCAGGCCCTCGCCGCCATCCCCGGCGGAGGAGTGAGCCCGTCCCGGCGGCGTGCGGCGCTGGCGGCCGTCACCGCCGAGGTTGTCGGATGCCGCCAGTGCCCGCGGCTGGTGGCCTGGCGGGAGGAGGTGGCCGCCAACCCGCGGCCCGCCTACCGGGGCGAGGTCTACTGGGGCCGTCCGATTCCCGGCTTCGGTGACCCCGCCGCCCGGGTGGTGGTGGCCGGGCTGGCCCCCGCCGCCCACGGCGGCAACCGGACGGGCCGGGTCTTCACCGGCGACCGCTCCGGCGACTGGCTGTTCCGGGCCATGTACCGGGCGGGGTTCGCCAACCAGCCGCACTCGGTGTCGGCCGATGACGGGCTGCGCCTCACCGGCGCCTGGGTCACGGCGGCGGTTCGCTGCGCCCCGCCGGCCAACAAGCCGACGATCGAGGAGCGTGACAACTGCGCTCCGTACCTTGTGCGGGAACTGGCCGTGCTCGAACCGGCGGTCGTCGTGGTGCTCGGGTCCTTCGGCTACGAGGCCGTGTGGCGGGCCCTGCGGGAGCTCGGCGTTGCGCTGCCGGCCCCCCGGCCCCGCTTCGGCCACGGCGTCGAGGTCGCCACCGGCGGCCCGGTGGTGCTCTGCTCCTTCCACCCCAGCCAGCAGAACACCTTCACCGGCAAGCTGACCGAGCCGATGCTCGACGCGATCTTCCTGCGGGCCCGGCACCTGGCCGAGCTCACGCCGCCCGCAGACCGGTGAGGGACCCGGCGATGCTCCGGGCGACCATCTCCGGCTGACGCACGACCTGGCGCCACGTGAACCGGAGGACGTGCCAGCCGTACGGGACGAGCCCGTTCTGGCGCACGAAGTCCTTCGACATCCTCCTCGGTGTGGCGTGGACCTTGAACCCGTCGACCTCGATGGCCAGCTTGATCTCGGGATAGGCGAAGTCGACCTCGGCGAGAAACAGGCCCGCTGGCGTCGTGATCACGTAGTGGAAGACCGCCTGGGGAAGCCCGGCGTCCCGGATCAGGCGGGCCATCCGCGGCTCCAGCAGTGAATCGTTGACGTCCTCGCCCAGCGCCCGCTCGTCGAGGATTCCGCCCAGCACGCCACAGCCCGACCGGCCCCGCTCGGACAGCTCGTTACGCATCCATTCGATGCCGGCGATGGTGAAGAGCGATGGCGGCGCCAGCCCGGTGTCGAGGGCGTCCTCGACCCTGTCGGCCGGCTGCACGGCCCCGAGGTCGACGATGGTCCGGAGCGGATTGGTCACCGGAAGGCGCCGGCGGACGGTCGTGTGGCTCGGGACCAGGTCGCCGGACCGGTGGACGACCGTCCGCTTCGGCTGTGGCGCCCGACGTCGGGGAACGGTGATCTCGACGATGTCGTCGACGGGCTCGGCCA
>JAICYE010000614.1 GCA_025934385.1 Acidimicrobiia bacterium
AAGACGACGTCGCCGCCGTGCAACGGTGGATGGAGCGCCGCCACGGCCCCAGGTAGCGACCGGCCGTCGCCCTGGATCGCCCGGTTCGCCTCGCTGGTGCCGGCGGGCGGGCGGGTCCTTGAGGTCGCCGCCGGTGGCGGGCGCCACACGCGCTTCTTCCGGGGGCGGGGCCACCCCGTCACGGCCGTCGACCGGGACACCGGCGGGCTGGCCGACCTCGGCTCCGACGCCGGCGTCGAGATCGTCGAGTGCGACCTCGAGAGCGGTGCACCATTCCCGTTCCCCGCAGGGGCTTTCGCCGGTGTGGTCGTCACCAACTACCTCCACCGTCCGATCCTGCCCGACATCGTCGGGGCGGTGGAGCGCGGCGGCGTCCTCCTCTACGAGACGTTCGCCAGGGGCCAGGAGCGCTTCGGCCGCCCACACCGGCCGGACTTTCTCCTCGAGCCCGGGGAGCTCCTCGAGTCGGTCCGGGGCGAGCTGCGGGTCGTGGCCTACGAGGACGTCGTCCTCGACGACCCGCCCCGGGCGGTGCAGCACATCGCCGCGATCCGCCAACCGTGACAAGCTCGAGGTGTGGCGAAGAAGACGGCCAAGCCCGACCGCCGGGCCGGGGCCGGGGCCGGGGCCGGTCCTGATCTGCTCGACCGCGAGCTGTCCTGGCTCGACTTCAACGCCCGGGTGCTGGCCCTGGCCGAGGACCCGTCCGTCCCGCCGCTGGAGCGGCTCAAGTTCCTGGCGCTCTTCTCGGCCAATCTCGACGAGTTCTTCATGGTCCGGGTGGCCGGCCTCGCCGGGCGGGCGGCGGCGGGGCTGGGAGCGGCGGCGACCGGCGGCCTCGAGCCGGTGGCGCAGCTCGAGGCCATCCGGGCCCGTGTCCTGAAGCTGGTCGCCGACCAGACGGCGATCTTCGCCGGGCTCGTCCCCGCCCTCGCCGGGTCCGGAATCGGCGTCGGCGGGCCCGAAGGCATCGAGCGCGTCCACCGCAAGGAGCTGCACCGCCGCTTCGAGGAGCAGCTGTTCGCCGTGCTCACCCCGCTGGCCGTCGATCCCGGCCATCCCTTCCCCTACATCTCCAACCTGTCGCTGAACCTGGCGGTGATGGTGCGGGACGGGCGTGACGGTCAGCGCCGCTTCGCCCGGGTCAAGGTCCCGCCGCTGCTGGCCCGCTTCCAGGTCACCGAGGACGGCACCCGCCTCTACCCCCTCGAGCAGCTCATCGGGCACTGCCTGCCGATGCTCTTTCCGGGCATGGAGATCGAGTCCTGGCATCCCTTCCGGGTCACCCGCAACGCCGACCCCATGGTCGGCGACGAGGAGGCCGACGACCTGCTGGCGGCGGTGGAGATGCGGCTCCGCCAGCGGCGCTTCGGGCGGGCCGTGCGGCTCGAGGTCGACGCCGGCATGCCGCCGGCGGTGCGGCTGGAGATCCAGGCCCGGACCTCGCCCGAGGTCCGCGATCTACTGGTGCGGGAGCTGGACCTCACCGACCAGTCGGTCCACGACACGTTGAGCCCGCTCGACCTCGGGGGGCTGTTCGCCCTGCACGACCT
>JAICYE010000473.1 GCA_025934385.1 Acidimicrobiia bacterium
GGTCAGTGGGAGATGCCCACCCCGCCCCGGGTGTCGGCGCCGTAGCGGGCCAACTCGGCCGAGAGGTCGAGGCGCCCGATCCGCTGGCGGCCCTGGCGGGCGGCGTCGTCGATCTGGTCGGCCGGGACGATCCAGGCCACCTCGAACTCCAGCCCGTCGGGATCCTTGGCGTAGAGGCTCTTCGTCGTGCCGTGGTCGCTGGCGCCGACGAGGGCGGAGGCCGCGGAGAGGCGCCCGGCGAGGCGCTCCAACTCGGCCAGCGTGTCGACCTCCCAGGCCAGGTGGTACAGGCCGACGGTGGCCCGGCCGGCGGCCGAGTCGGCGGCGCCTGTGTTTTCCGACGACTCAGGGCCGATCTCGAACAAGCCGAGGTCGTGGTCGTTGGTGGAGCCCGGCGCCTGGAGGAAGGCCGCGCCCCGGAAGCCGTCGGGCAGCACGTTGAGGACCCGGAAGCCGAGCACGTCGGTGTAGAAGGCGACGCTGCGCTCGACGTCGCGGACGTAGAGGACGGCGTGGTTGAGACGGGTGATCGGCACGATGGGCTCCTTCCCTCCGGTTCTCCCATCCGAACACAGTTGAACGCTCAACTATTCCGCTAGGCTGCCGCCATGACCGTCCGCTGGCTCGACGACCAGGAACAGGACACCTGGCGGGCCTTCCTGGCCGCCACCCGCCTCCTCATGGACCTCCTCGACCGGGAACTGCAGGCCGGTGCGGGGATGCCGCATTCCTACTACGAGATCCTGGTCCGCCTGTCGGAGGCGCCGGGGCACGCGGTGCGGATGAGCGAACTCGCCGAGCGGTGCCATTCCTCCCGCAGCCGCCTGTCGCACGCCGTCGGCCGGCTGGAGGAGGCCGGCTGGGCCCGCCGGGAAACGGTGGAGTCGGACCGGCGGGGAGCGGTGGCCGTGCTCACGTCGGCCGGGCTCGCCGCCCTCGAGGCAGCGGCGCCGATCCACCTCGACGGCGTCCGCCGGCATCTGTTCGACCGACTGACGCCGGAGCAGGTCGGCGCCCTCGGGGAGATCAGCCGCACGCTCCAGGACCACCTCCAGACCGCCGCCCCGACCGGCTGACCCCATCGCCCGGGGCCACCTTCGCCGCCGACCGGCCACCGCCCGCCCGGTCAGCGGGCGGAATCGTCGATCTGGGGCACATACCCCGCCCGGAAGGCGGCGAGCGTCGAGGGCGGCGTCACCACCGTGGCGAGCCCCCGCCGGGGCCGCTCCCGTCTCGCGCCGTAACCGGCGGCCGTCCACTGCACCAGGTGATCGCCGACGACGACGGCCGGCGCCCCGCCGAGCAGGACGAAGGCGCCCTCGGGCAGCGAAGCCCACGGCAGCTCGTGGAACCGCCGCCGGTGCGTCCCGGCGACGATCCGCTCACGGTGCAGCCGCCGGTTCATCTCCCGGGCTGAGGGCGGTGCCACCCCGAGCCCCTCGGCCCAGGCGGCCCGGTAGGCCTCGTAGGCCGGGCGGCGGCACTCACCGCAGGGCCGGTGGCCGGCGGCCAACGAGACCGCCTCGTCGTGGAAGAACAGGAATGTGTAGTGGTGCGGCTGCCACTGTCGCTGCCGGCGGCCCCGGAACTCCAGGGCGCAGGTGATCCACAGATCGCCGGCGTGGAAGCGGACGATCTCCCGACCCCCGTGCAGGATCCCCCGGTTGCCCGTCCACGCCCCCCGCAGCGGGATCGCCACGATGTCGCCGGTGGGCGTGACACGGTTGCGGGCGGGACTCATGGCACACGTCTCCGGCGGGCAAGATACCCGCATGGCGCGCTCCCGCCGAGTGCATGTGGCCCGGGTCTACGACCCACCCGGCGACGACGACGGCGCCCGCGTCCTCGTCGACCGGCTCTGGCCCCGGGGTCTGAGCAAGGACGCCGCCGCCCTCGACCACTGGTGCCGCGACGTCGCCCCCTCCAGCGAGCTCCGCAAGTGGTACGGCCACGACCCCGCCCGCTTCGCCGAGTTCGCCGAGCGCTACCGCGCCGAGCTCGACGACCCCGACCGTGCCGCCGCCCTTGCCGCTTTGCGCCGCCTCAGCCGGGAGGGTCCGCTGACGCTCCTGACCGCCACCAAGGACCCCGACCTGAGCCAGGCCCGGGTCCTCGCCGACGTCCTCACCGGCGGCTCGACGCGGCAACCACGCCGACGAGCCACCTGATTTCGGCAGTATTGAGTTTTCAAAGTGCGGTTGGGGAAGTGGCGCGACGGCAGCGCTGTGGCAGTCAGCCATGCAGCATCGAACCGTCGTCAACCAGGCGTCACGGCGGGGTCGTGGCCGCCGGACCGGCCGAGCAGCCCGACCTTGCGGTCGGCCTCGGTCTTCGCCCGGTGATGGGGCCAGCACAAGGCCTGGAAGTTGCTCAGCGCCGACCTGCCGCCGTTGGCGACCGGATCGATGTGATCGTGTTCGAGGCCACGGACCCGTCCGGGTCCGGCACGTCTGAGTGGCGTCGTACGCTGGCGGTCGGCCGCCAGAGGAAGCGGCGGGAGGCGCACTCGACTTCGGTCGGCAGGTCCATGATGGCGAGA
>JAICYE010000106.1 GCA_025934385.1 Acidimicrobiia bacterium
ACCGTACGCCGGTGGCGCTGGCCGGCGACCTGCCGGGCGGCACGGTGGCCGTCGTCGGCCTTCGTGACGATGCTGCAGTCGTGGCCGTGGCGGCGGGCGGCGTCGCGGACCCTGGTGGAGAACATCAGATCCCGGATGCAGCCCACCACCTTCACGGAGGCGGAGGGTAGCGGCCGGCACGGTACCTTCGGTTCATGCATCCGATCGAGCGTCTGCGATGGGTGGCCCGGTCGCCCGAGGGTGACCTGTCGGCCGTGGCCGCCGAGGCCGCCGAGGCGCTGGCCGGCTTCGCCGACGACCCGGCCGGGTTGGTGATCGCCTCCCGCCGGCTCATCGAGCGGCGCCCGGAGGCGGCGCCGCTGTGGTGGCTGGCGTCCCGGGTGCTGTGTTCGCTGGAGCCGGAGTTCGAGGCGATCGCCGCCGCCGCCGACCTCGAACGCGACCGTACGCCGGTGGCGCTGGCCGGCGACCTGCCGGGCGGCACGGTGGCCGTCGTCGGCTGGCCCGACCAGGCGGCGGCGGCGCTCCGGATGCGGGCCCGGATGGGCGGCGCCGGGCACTCGGCCGGCCGGCGCCGCGGCGGTGGCCCACGGGCCGGGGCGACGGGCGCGGCGGTCGACCGCGTCGTGGTGGTGGCCTCGGACCCGGGCGGCACGGCCGTCCCCCGGCGATGGCCGGAGGCGGACGGAGGCTGGGGCGGACCGGCGGGCTCTGCCCGCCACTGGACGCGGGCGGACGAGGGCTGGGGCTGTGCCGAGTGGCTCCAGTCGCACGGCGTCGATGCCCGGCTGGTTCCCTCCGGAGAGGTCGGCGCCGCCGCCCGGCGATGCGTGCTGGCGCTGCTGGAGGCCACGGCGGTCGGCCCCGACAGCTTCGTGGCCGCGCCCGGGTCGGCGGCGCTGGCCGCCGCCGCCCGGGCGGCGCAGCGCCCGGTGTGGCTGGTGGCCGGCGCCGGGCGGGTGCTGCCCGGCCCGCTCTACGCGGCGCTCGTCCGGCGGAGCGCCGCCGACCCGACCGTCGAGGTCGTGCCGCTCGACGCCGTCGACGACGTCGCCGGCCCGGCCGGGCCGGTGCCGCCGGCCCGGATGCCCCGCCCGGCCTGCCCGGTGGCCGCCGAGCTCCTCCGCTTCTCCGGCTGACCCGCCGGAACCGGCGTTCCTTTTCCGCTGGGGGGCCGGTAAACGAACGCCAGAAGGTGGGAGGGCGTGGGCGTGCGGAACCGGCGTTCGTTTTCCGCTGGGGGGGCGGAAAGCGAACGCCGGAATGGGGGCGGGGCCGACTGGTCGGTGGGGGGCCGTTACGATCGCCGGGCGATGGCCCTGCCGGAGTCCGAACCAGAAGCGCCCGTCCCGGAGACGGCGAAGGCACCGGCGTTCACCACGCTGGTGCTCGTCCGGCACGGGGTGACGGAGGAGACCGGGCCCGTCCTGTCGGGGCGCCGGCCGGGCATCGGGCTGTCGGAGAAGGGCCGGGCCCAGGCCGAGGGGGCCGGGCGGCGGCTGGCCGACCTCCCGGTCGCCGCCGTGTATTCCAGCCCGCTGGAGCGCTGCCGGCAGACGGCCGAGGCGGTGGCCGGGCCCCACGGCCTGACGGTCACCGACGCCCCCGGGCTCTTCGAGGCCGACTACGGCGACTGGTCGGGGCGCAAGATCGAGGAGCTGCGGGGCACCGACCTCTGGAGGCTGGTCCAGGTCACGCCGTCGGCGGTGCGGTTCCCGGGCGGCGAGTCGGTGCGGGAGATGCAGTCCCGCATCATCTCGGCGGTCGAGGGCATCGTCGCCGCCCACCCCGGCCAGATCGTGGTGGCCGCCTCCCACGCCGATCCGATCAAGGCGGTGGTGGCCCACTACACGGGCGTGCACCTCGACCTGTTCCAGCGCCTGTTCGTGTCGCCCGCCTCGTGCACGGTCCTGCGCTTCGGCCCGGCCGGCGCCGCGCTCGTCAAACTCAACGACACCGGCTCGCTCGACGAGCTCCGCCCTCCCGACCCGAAGTCGGAGGAGGTCGACACCGCCGCCGGCGCCACCACCGACCCCGCCGCCGCCCTCAGCTCCACGGAGCCCGCCGGTGCCTGAGATCGAGTTCGACCCCGTCGATTCGATCGCCGCCGGCGCCGTCGGCGAGCCCGGGCAGCGGGCCTTCTACATCCAGGCGGAGAAGAGCGGGCAGGTCCTCTCCGTCCTCGTCGAGAAGCAGCAGGTGGCCATGCTGGCCGAGCGCGTCCGCCTGCTGCTCGAACAGGTGGAGTCGCAGTTCCCCGGCACGGCGGAAACCACGCCGGTCCCGCTCATGCCCGACGCCGGCGAGCTCCGGGGCGACCCCGTCCCGCTGTTCCGGGCGTTGGCCATCGGGATCGGCTTCGACCCCTCCCGGCGGCTGGTGGTGCTCGAGCTGCACGAGCGGCCGATCGCCGAAGAGGACGACGACGACGAGGACGAGGAGGACGGCGAGGCCGGCGTCCCCGAACCCGTCGAAGCGGAGGACGAAGGCGAGGGCTACCTCGCCCGCCTGTACTTCACGGCCGACCAGGCCCGGGCCATGGCCACCCGGGGCACCGCCGCGGTGGAGCAGGGCCGGCCGCCGTGCCCGCTGTGCGGCGGCCCGC
The DNA here is from genome assembly GCA_025934385.1 of Acidimicrobiia bacterium. The sequence goes on from JAICYE010000106.1 coordinate 2,606, forward strand.
TCGACCCGTCGGGCCACGACTGCCCCCGGTTGAACGGGCACGGCCGCCACGACGCCTCGTGAGCGCCGGCCGGCAGCGGTGATCCAGCCCGGAGGTGAGGGCATGTCTCCGGGACAGCCCGTGCCGGGGAGTGCCGGGGAGCGGCAGCTGCTGGAGGCCGGCGAGCTCGAGGTGCTCGGGCGGATGCCGTGGTCGTCGAACGCCACGTTCCTCGTCCGTCTCGACCATCGTGGCCGGGAGAGCCTGGCGATCTACAAGCCCCGCAAAGGCGAACGGCCGCTGTGGGACTTCCCCCGCGGCACGCTCTGCGCCCGGGAGGTGGCCGCCCACCTCGTGTCCGAGGCGCTGGGGTGGGAGATCGTCCCGCTCACGATCCTGCGGGACGGACCGGCCGGTCTCGGCATGGTGCAGCGCTTCGTGGACCACGATCCGGAGGAGCACTTCTTCACGCTGCGGGAGCGCTTCGGCGATGTGTTCCGCCGCTTCGCTCTCTTCGACGTGGTCATCAACAACGCCGACCGCAAGTCGGGCCACTGCCTGCGGGACGGGAGCGACCACGTCTGGGGCATCGACCACGGCGTCTCGTTCCACGGCGCGGTCAAGCTCCGCACGGTGATCTGGGACTACGAGGGCGAACCGATCTCCGCCGTCGACCTCGATGCCCTCGAGCGGCTCGGCGTCCGCATCGACGGCGACCTCGGCCGCGAACTCACCGTGCTGCTGTCGGGCCAGGAACGCCAGGCACTGGAAGGCCGGCTGGAGTGGCTCCTCACCGAGCGCGTCTTCCCGCACCCGGTGACCGAGTATCCCTATCCCTGGCCGATGGTGTAGGTGCTCAGGCCGGGAGATCGGCGCCGTTCTCGTCCGAGGCGCTCTCCCGGTGCAGGACCAGACAGAGCTCCGTGGCCCCCGCCGCCGACCGCAGCTCGGCGTCGTCGACCAGGGCCCGGATGAGGGAGATGCGGAAGCTGTCGACGTCAGGCCCGGGGTCGCCGGAGAGGAAGACGTTCTCGAATGCCGCTCCCGGCGCCTCGATGCGGACCTCGAGCGTCTTCGGGCCGTCGACGCACCGGAGACGGAGGTTGCCGGCCTGGCCCAGCATCTCGATGGCGCTGGTGCAGGCCTCGGACACGACGATGCGCAGATCGTCGATCCGCTCGTAGGCCAGGCCGGGGCGGATGCCGGCCAGCGCGCCCACCGCCATCCGGGCGATACCGACGAACTCCGGACGGGCCGGGATCTCCAGCTCGACGACGCAGTCCATCGGCGGGCCCGGAGGCCTCAGCCTCGGCCGTCGCCGCCGACGCCGGCGTCGACGGAGTCATAGATCGTGAACACCTTGGTGAGGCCGGTGATCTCGAGCACCTTGAGGATCCGGCGCTGGGTGCAGACGAGCGCCAGGTCGCCGTCGTGGCTGCGGACCCGCTTCAGCCCCCCGACGAGGACGCCGAGCCCGGTCGAGTCGAGAAACTCCACACCTTCGAGGTCGACCAGGATCGAGCGCTGACCCTGGTCGACCAGCTGGATGAGCTGCTCGCGGAACTGGGGCGCGGTGTAGACGTCGACCTCGCCCTGCACGGACAGCACGGCCCAGCCGTTGCGATCCTTGACGTCAAGCCCTAGGTCCACGTGTCTTCCTTCCTCTGGCGGCCCACGCCGCCGCGCGCTCTGAAACCTCTCGGCGAGCCTACCGTCGGGGCCCGCTCAGCGGTCCTTGTTGATCATCTCCTTGGCCTTGTCGACCACGTCGCCGGTCTTCTCCTTGATGGTGGCGCCCATCTGGTCGGCCTTGCCTTCCTTCTTCATCTTGTCGTCGTCCATCATGTCGCCGGCGGCTTCCTTCATCCGGCCCTTCGCCTCGTCCATGTTGGCGTCAATGCCGCCCATGTTCTGACTCCTCTCATCGGTTGCGGTCTCGGGACGCCAGATGGTTACCCGTCGGGAACTCCCCGCTAACTCGGGGCCGCTTCGGCGCCGGCCCGGTCGCGCAATTGGGCCAGGCTGCGGGCCAGCAGCCGGGAGACGTGCATCTGGCTGATGCCGAGCCGGGAGGCGATCTCCGACTGCGTCATCCCCCGGAAGAACCGGAGGTGGATGATCATCTGCTCCCGCTTCGGCAGCGAGGCGATCAGCGGTGAGAGCAGCATCCGCTGCTCGACCTCTTCCAGCCCGGTGTCGTCCTCGCCGAGCTGGGTGGCGGCCGGGCTCGCCGCCCGGTCCTCGTCGTCGCCGGTCGGCGCGTCGATCGAGCTGAACCGGTAGGCCCGTCCGGCTTCCATGGCTTCGAGGACCTCGTCGACCGAGACCTCGGCCCGCTTGGCGATCTCGGGGATCGTGGGGGAGCGGCCGAGCTCCTGGGAGAGGTTGTTCACCACCGTGCCCATCCGCAGGTGCAGTTCCTGCACCCGGCGGGGAACCCGGACGGCCCAGCCCTTGTCGCGGAAGTGGCGCTTCAGCTCGCCGACGATCGTCGGCGTGGCGAAGGTGGAGAACTCCAGCCCCCGGCCCGGGTCGAAGCGCTCGACGGCCTTGAGCAGGCCGAGGAGGGCGACCTGGATCAGGTCCTCGATCGGCTCGCCCCGGTTCTTGAACCGGCGGGCCAGGTACTCGGCCAAGCCGACCTGGGAGGCGACGATCTCGTCGCGCAGCACCTTGTCGCCGGTCTCGGCGTACTGCTCGAGCTTGCTGCGCAGCTCGTGGCGATCGGTGGCTTCGAAGGCCATGCGTTACGACTCGCGCTGTTTCTTCAACCGGAAGGTGATGGTCCCGTTGCTGCCCGACACCTCGTGCTCGTCGACGAGCGCGTCGAGGATCTGCTCCGACAGCTCCGACGGCTCGGGCACATCGCCGGTCCGGCTGGTGCGGCCCGTGATGGCGATGAAGTCGGTGCCCGCCGAGTAGACGAGGTCCATCGTGCGGGGTTCGCCGGACGGGTCGGGTTCGTCGACGTCGCCCAGCAAATGGAAGCAGAGCTCGTCGACGGCGATGCGCAGGTCCTCCACCTCGTCGAAGGTGAAACCCAGGCGGCTGGCCAGTCCCGCGGCGGTGAGCCGCACGAGCCGGAGGTACTCCGGCGCGGCGGGCACGATGAGGCGGACGTCGCCGCCGCGCCCCAGTTCGTCCTCGCGCTCCTGCCGCTCCTCGCCGTCGCCCACCATCAGCCCGCTCCTCGTGGTCCCGTTCAAGACCATGGCCATCCACTTCTTCCCAAACCTTGGCAGTCCCAACACCCCTTCCGGCAACACGGGCAAATCGGGGGTCGGCGGCTCACACGATCCCGGCTTCCCGCCAGGCGGCGAGCTCGGCGGCCGAGTGGCCGAGCCGGGCGCCGAGGACGGCGTCGTTGTCGGCGCCCGGCGCCCGCCCGAGGTGGCGGACGGCGCCGGGGGTGGCCGTGAGCCGGGAGACGACACCGGGCACCCGCACCGGCCCGAGATCCTCGTGCTGCACCGCCGGGATCGTCCCGCGGGCGGCGTAGTGCGGATCGGCGAAGATGTCGGCGATCGTGAACATCGGGGCGATGGCCGCCCCGACGGCCTCGAAGGCGACCGTCACCTCCTCGCTGGAGCGCTTGGCCACCCAGGCGGCGATGGCGTCCTCCACCTCGTCCTGGTGGGTCAGGCGCCCGTTGTGGTCGGCGAACCAGTCCTGCTCGGTGAGGTCGGGCCGGCCGACGAGCCGCACGACCCGCTCGGCCACCTGCTGCGACGCCGCCGAGAGCCCGAACCACCGTCCGTCCGCCGCCTGGAAGCTGTTGCGGGGCACGGTCATCGGCGTGCGGTTGCCCGTCCGGCCGGGAACGATGCCGAGCTGGTCGTGGGCCAGCGCCTGCGTCCCGAAGAGCCAGAACAGCGGCTCGTAGATCGCCTGGTCGACCACCTGCCCCACACCGGTGGCGTCACGGTGGCGGAGGGCGGCCAGCGTGGCGAAGGCCCCGACGCACCCGGCGACGCCGTCAGCCAGGGCCAGCGGCGGCAGCGTCGGCGGCCCGTCGGGGTAGCCGTTGAGGTGGGCGAAGCCGCTCATCGACTCGGCCAGCGTGCCGTAGCCCGGCCGGCCGGCGTAGGGGCCGGTCTGGCCGAAGCCGGTCACCCGGACCATGACGAGGCGGGGGTTGAGGGCCGAGAGCTCCTCCCAGCCGAGGCCCCAGCGCTCCATCGTGCCGGGCCGGAAGTTCTCCACGAGGACGTCGGCGTCGGCCACCAGTTCCCGGAGCAGCCCGGCCCCGGCCGGGTCGCTGAGGCGGAGCGAGACGCAGGCCTTGTTGCGGTTGACGAACAGCCACCACAGCGACACGCCGTCCTTCGTCCAGCCGAAACCCCGCAGCGAGTCCCCGGCGGGATGCTCGACCTTGACGACGTCGGCGCCGTAGTCGGCCAGGAGCGTGGCGATGAGTGGTCCGGCCAGGAGGGTGGCGCAGTCGACGACCTTG
>JAICYE010000577.1 GCA_025934385.1 Acidimicrobiia bacterium
CTTCGACGCCGAAGTCCGCTTCCCCGTCCCGGGCGTCCGGGTGGCCGACCCGAAGGCCTGCCAGTGCGGCGAAGTGCTGAAGGGCGTCATCAAACCGTGGGAGTGCAAGGTCTTCGGGACGGCCTGCACGCCCGAGACCCCGATCGGGACATGCATGGTGTCGTCGGAGGGCGCCTGCGCCGCCTACTACAACTTCGGCCGCTTCACCCGGGAGCGGGTCCGGGTGGCCATCGGCCCATGAGCATGACCAGCGAGCAGCATGTCCTCCAGCGGATCGAGGCCGCCCGGCAGCGCAAGCCGAAGATCAAGGAGGAGCGGATCACGCTCTCCCACGGCGCGGGCGGGAAGGCGACCCACGTCCTCGTCGAGGCGCTGTTCCTCGACGCCTTCCGCAATCCGCTCCTGGAACCGCTGGAGGACCAGGCCGTGCTGCTGGTCGGCGGGCAGCGACTGGCGTTCACCACCGACTCCTACGTCGTGGCGCCGCTGTTCTTCCCCGGCGGCGACATCGGCGACCTGGCCGTCAACGGCACGGTCAACGACCTGGCCATGTCGGGGGCCCGTCCGCTGTACCTGTCGTGTGGCTTCATCCTGGAGGAGGGGTTCCCGGTCGCCGACCTGGAGCGCATCGCCGCCTCCATGGCCGCCGCCGCCCGGGCGGCCGGCGTGTCGATCGTGACCGGCGACACCAAGGTGGTGCAGAAGGGCAAGGCCGACGGCTGCTACGTCAACACGGCCGGCGTCGGCGTGCTGGAAGGGCCGCTCGAGCTCGGCGCGTCGCGCTGCCGGCCGGGCGACGCGGTCATCGTGTCCGGCCCGATCGGCGACCATGGCGTCACGATCATGCTGGCCCGGGGCGAGCTCGACATCGAGTCCGACGTGACCTCCGACACCGCGCCGTTGCACGAACTCGTCGCCGGGCTGCTCGACGCCGTCCCCGACGGGGTGCGGGCCCTGCGCGACGCCACCCGGGGCGGGGTGGCCACCATCCTCAACGAGATGGCCCGGGCGTCGAACGTGGCGGTGGTCGTCGACGAGAACACGGTGCCGGTCCGGCCCGAGGTCACCGGCGCCTGCGAGATCCTCGGCATCGACCCGCTCTACGTCGCCTGCGAGGGCCGGTTCGTGGCCGTGGTCGACGGCGCCGCCGCCACCGACGCCGTCGCCGCTCTCCGCCGCCGGCCCGGCGGTGAGGCCGCCTGTGTCATCGGCCACGTCAAGGACGACCCGCCCGGCCTCGTCCTGCTCAAGACCGCCTTCGGCGGGACCCGTATCGTCGACATGCTCGTCGGCGACCCGCTCCCCCGCATCTGCTGAGGCGGGGCACCGAGCCGCCGAGCGGTACCGTGGCCGCCGACCTTCGCCCATCCGATCGGATCTGGTTCAAGCGCTGCCGCCGGTCGTGGGCCTTCGGCTCCCGGCTGCGGCGCAACCTCGAACCCGCCGGGCGGCGCTACCGGCTCGATGTCGACCGGGCGGTGCGGGACGGGCTCGCCGTCTACTACTTCCCCGGGATGTGGGAGTGGGACCGCAGCGTCGTGCGGCCGCTGGCCTTCGCCGCCTTCGAGAAAATGCTGCAGCGCCAACGGGAGGGCCACGACCTGACCACAGCCGAAGAGGAGGCGTGGGAGGGCGCGCTGGCCGGCGGCCGCCGGCTCCTCGAGCACTACCTGGCCTGGGCCCCGGCCGTCGACCGGTTCTGGCCGGTGCGGGTGGAGACCGACTTCGACGTCCAGATCCCCGACCCTGCC
>JAICYE010000426.1 GCA_025934385.1 Acidimicrobiia bacterium
CGAGCGGGCGGCGGCGTCGGTGGAGTGGGCGTAGACCACCGTGAGCCCGACGACGAGGTTGAGCGCGACGAGGACCGAGGACAGGCGGATCAGCTGGCGTTGCCGGACCGGGCCCACGGTTCTCCCCCGCGCTCGACCCCGTTGGCGGGGCGACATCTGAAGGTTCGCCCGTTCCCGGGTCGTTCCTGCCCGCGGCCCGGCCGGCCGGGCCCGCCACCCGTCCGCAAAGGGACGACCCGTCCGGAATCGGCCCGGATGGCCGTCAGCAATCGGCCGCCACCGGGGCGACCACCGGCGCCTTGTGGCGGTGGTCCTCCAGGTGGCGGCGGACCATGAGCAGGGCGGCGATGCCGTCGCCCACCGCCGAGCCGAGCTGCTTGGTGGAGCCGGCCCGGACGTCGCCGGCGGCGAACACGCCCGGCATCGACGTCTCCATGGTGGCGCTGGTGACGAGGAAGCCGGCGGCGTCGCGCTGGACGGCCTCCCCGAGGACGCCGCTGTTGGGGGTCAGCCCGATGAACACGAACGCCGCCGCCGCCGGGTAGCGGTGCTCCTCGCCGGTCTCCCGGTCCCGGGCGACGACAGCGGCGAACCGGCCCCGCTTCCCCTCGAGCTCGACGATGTCGACGCCGGTCTGGATCACGAACTGGGGGTCGGACCGCACCCGCTCCTGGAGAACCGTCGACCCCGAGAGTGCCGACCGGGCCAGTACCCGCACCCGCCCGGCGAACTCCGACAGGTGGAGGCCCTCCTCCAGCGCCGAGTTCCCGCCGCCGATCACCACCAGCTCGTCGGCCCCCTTGTAGAACGGGCCGTCGCAGGTGGCGCAGAAGTGGACGCCGGCGCCGATCAGGTCCTCCTCGCCGGGAACGTCGAGCCGGCGGTAGGTCGAGCCGGTGGCCACGATCACGGCGTGGCTGGTGAGCTCCTGTCCGCTGGCCAGCGTGGTGACCAGGTCGTCGCCATCGGGCACCACCGACGTGACCGACACGGCCGACAGCAGCTCGACGCCATAGCGGCGGGCCTGGGCCACGAACCGCTCGGCCAGCTCGGCGCCGGAGATCCCCTCCGGGAACCCGGGGTAGTTGTCGATGCGGTCGCTGATCCCGGCCTGGCCGCCGAGGGCGCTGGCGTCGACGACGATGGCGTCGATCCCCTCTCGGGCGGCGTAGATGGCCGCCGCCAGCCCGGCCGGCCCCCCGCCGACGAGGACCAGGTCGTAGGCCGCCCGGGCCGCCTCGGCGCTCAGCCCGAGGCGGCGGGCCAGGGCCTCGTCGCTCGGGTTCACCTCGTGGCTGCCGTCGCCGTAGACGACGGTGGGGATGATCTGGCCGCCGTCCTGGAGCGCCTTGAGCGTGTCGATGGCCTCCGGCCGCTCGTCGATGTCGACGTTGTCGTAGGCGACGCGCTGGGCGGCGAGGAACCGCTTCACCCGCTTGCAGTGCGGGCACCACGGCGCGCCGTAGACCGTCACACCGGGCCGGGTCTCGTTCATCGCCGGAGCCTACGACTCTGGTAAACCGTCGGGCCGTGGACGATCTCCTGGCCGGCAACGCCCGCTACGCCGAACGGTTCGCCGGCGGCGAGCTGTCGGCCCGGCCGGCCCGGCACCTGGTGATCCTCACCTGCATGGACACCCGGCTCGACGTCTACGCCATGCTCGGCCTGCAGCTCGGCGACGCCCACGTCCTCCGCAACGCCGGGGGACGGGTGACCGACGACGTCCTGCGGTCGTTGATCGTGTCGATCGAGGTGCTCGGCACGACGGCGGTGGCGGTGATCCAGCACACCGACTGCGGCATGGCCACGGCCACCGAGGACGAGCTGCGGGCGCTCGTGCGGGAACGGCGCGGCGCCGACCCCGAGCCGGCGGTCCGATTCCTCACGATCGACGACCACGCCGAAACGATCCGGGCCGACGTCGCCTGGCTGCGGGCCTCGCCGCTGCTGCCCACCGACCTCGACGTCCGGGGCTTCCTCTACGACGTGAAGACCGGGCGGCTCCAACCGATCTGAGGGCTCAAGTCTTCGGCGTTTTCGCCGATCACAGGAACGATGAGCCGGTCCCGTGCCCGGGCCCCCATCGGGGGGCTCTCGGTGGTGGTCTTCGCCGTCCTGATGGCCGGTAGCCTCACCGCGGCGTTCTACAGCCGGCAGGCGGCCAACGACCAGGAACGGCGGCTCCTCACCCAGCGCGCCGGCGAGGCCGCCGCTCTGCTCACGAACCTGATGACCCAGTCGCAGGCGTCGAGCCGGTCGCTGGCCGCCGTCGTCGCCGCCACCCACGGCGACGCCGCCGCCTTCGACGGGACGGCCGGCCAGGATCCGGCCGTGGCCAAGGGCCAGGTGGCCGTGGCCCTCCTGCGCCCCGAGGCCGGCGGGTTCCGCGTCGTGACCGCCCACGGCCCCGGCCCGGCCGCCGGCCAGGAACTGACCGGCCCGGCCGCCGATGTCGTCCGCCGGGCCGAAGACGGTGGCAACTTCACCACCAGCCCGATCTTCACCACCGGCCCCGACGGACAGCGGCGCATCGGCACGGCGCTGCGGGCCGGCCCGGACCCCGACAGCCCGGTGGTCTACCGGGAATCGATCCTGGGAGCGGTCGGCGTCCGCCGCCAGCTCACCTCCTCGCAGCCGTTCGCCGAAATCGAGGCCGCCCTCTACGACGGGCCCCGGGCCGACCCGGGCCAGGCCGTGCTGGCCACCCGGCCGCTGCCGATCCCGGGGCCGACCGTCAACCATCTCGTCGACGTCGGCGCCGACCGGTGGCTGGTGGTGGTGGCGGCCAACCGGCCGCTGATCGGCTCGCTGGCCATGGCCGAGCCCTGGCGCCTCCTGGCCCGGCTGCTGGTGGCCACCCTGCTCGTGAC
>JAICYE010000581.1 GCA_025934385.1 Acidimicrobiia bacterium
CAGCGGCTGGCCGGCGACCGAGATCACCGTCGCCTGGGCGGTGCCCTTGGTGGCGTCGGCCCGGGCGGCGGTGTCGGAGATGTGGATCAGGTCGCTGACCCGGGCGGCGGTGGCCGAGGCCGTGGCGGCCGGGGCCGGCGTCCCCGGGGGCGCCGGGGTGGTATCGGCGTACGCCGACAGCGGCGAGAGGCCGAGGAGGAGGCATGCCGGAGCGGCGGTGCAGAGTACGTGTCGACGCATGGTTCTCCCTTTCACGAACAGAAACGACCGGCCTCATCGCCGGCCCTACTTGCCGGTACCCCCTTGCGGCGCCTCTTGAACCCGCCCCGGGCGCATGACAGTGTTTGCCAGGGGAGGGAGGCGGTCATGCCGGTTGTCGTCGCCGCGGGGTCCTTCGTGCAGCGCTACACACCGGTGGAGCACAACCTCGCCCTTTCGGCGCTGGTGGCCGTCCTCCCGGTGGTCGTGCTGCTCAGTCTGCTGGGCGTGTTCAAGACCAAGGCCCACACCGCCGCCCTGGCCGGGCTGGCGACGGCGCTGCTGGTGGCCGTCATCGTCTACGAGATGCCGGCGGGCATGGCGGCGTCGAGCGCCTTCAACGGCGCCGCCTTCGGGCTGTTCCCCATCGGCTGGATCGTGCTCTGCGCCATCTTCGTCTACGACGTCACCACCGAGACGGGCACCTTCGACACGGTCCGCCAGTCGATCGCCGGGGTCTCCGTCGACCGCCGCATCCAGCTGCTGCTGATCGCCTTCTGCTTCGGCGCCTTCATGGAGGGGGCGGCCGGATTCGGAACGCCCATCGCCATCTGCGCCGCCATGCTGATCGGGATCGGCTTCAAGCCGATCCCGGCCGCCGGGCTGTCGCTCATCGGCAACACCGCCCCGGTGGCCTTCGGGGCCATCGGCACCCCCGTGATCACGCTGGCCAAGGTGACGGGCCTGCCGCTCAAGGACCTCTCGGCGATGGTCGGGCGGCAGCTTCCGTTCTTCTCACTGCTGCTGCCGTTCTGGTTGGTGGCGGCCATGGTGGGCTTCCGGCGCACCAGGGAGGTATGGCCGGCCTGCCTGACGACGGGACTCAGCTTCGCCGTCGTGCAGTTCCTGGTGTCGAACTTCCACGGGCCGTGGCTGGTCGACATCGTCGCCTCGATCGCCTCGATCCTGGCGCTGGTCGTGCTGCTGCGCTTCTGGCAGCCGAAGGAGATCTGGCGCTTCGCCGGCGACCCGCCGCTGGAGGACGAGCGGCGGGTGAAGGCCCGGAAGCCCGGGCCCGGCGCCGCGCTCCGGCCGGAGCGGCGCGTCTCCCGCGAGGTCATGATGGCCTGGCTGCCCTGGGTGCTGCTGGCCGTCCTCGTCTTCCTCTGGGGCATTCCCCAGTTCAAGACCCATGTCAACGACTGGGCGCTCGACCACCACGTCGGCCGGACGCTCCACTGGCCGGGACTCGACCTGCGGGTCAAGCGCGTCCCGCCGGTGGTGCCCAAGGCGAAAGCGGAAACGGCGGTGTTCGACTTCTTCCCCTTGTCGGCGACCGGGACGGCGCTGCTCCTCACCGGCATCGTCTCGGGCCTGGTGCTCGGGCTCGGGGTGCGGGGGGTCGTCCGGACGTTCTTCGGCACCCTCTACCGGGTGCGCTGGTCGCTGCTGACCATCGCCGCCATGCTCGGCGTCGGCTTCACGACCCGGTACGCCGGGCTCGACGCCAGCATGGGCCTGGCCCTGGCCAAGACCGGCG
>JAICYE010000209.1 GCA_025934385.1 Acidimicrobiia bacterium
CCGAAGTGGGCCAGCAGCTGGCGGTACAGCGTCGTCCACGACGTGAACCGGTAGCGGCACGGCGCTTGGCTCTGGACGGTGGCGTCGGGCCCGAGGTAACGGAGCCACCGGGCGGGAGCGCTGATCGCCTCGAGGTCGGCGGTCCCGTGTTCGGCGAGGTACCGGATCGTGGCCGGGTGGAGGACGATGCCCGCCCCCCGGCCCTCGAGCGGCGACGGCGACCGCTCCAGGACGTCGACGTCCCAGCCGGCGTCCCGCAGCCACAGCCCGGCGCTGAGGCCGCCGAGCGATCCGCCGACGACGAGCGCCCGCCGGTTCAGTGCTTCAGCTCGACCGTGACGAAGCGCATCGTCGTCGAGCCGACGTTCTCGAGGTCGTGGACCAGCGTGCGGTCGGGCGAGTGGACGAGGTACTTCGTCTCGCCGGGCTGGTAGTCGCGCACCACGAACGTCCCGTCGGCGAAGCGCTGCAGCCCCCGGCCGGCGTCGACCACCGTCCAGAAGTACGTCGTGTCGTGGATGTGGAACGGCCCCCGCGCCCCCGGCTCGAGCACGATCTCCCACACCCGCACGTGGTCGTTCTCGAACAGCAGCGCCGTGCCGACGGCGTGGTTCTCCGGGGCCCGGGCCAGCTCGTCGGCGAAGTCGGCGACGGCGAACTTGCCGTGCTCCTCCATGGGCTGCTCCATAGGAGGGAGCCTAGGTCAGACCTGGGCGGGCATCGTCTCGCCGAGGTAGATCCGCCGGACGCGGTCGTCGTCCCACACCTCGGCGACACCGCCTTCGGTGATGAGCACACCGTTCTGCATCACCATGAGATGGTCGGCCACGCCCTTCACGAAGTCGAGGTTGTGCTCGATCAGCAGCAGGCCCCAGCCCTCCATCTCCTGGAGGTCGAGGATGACGTCGATGAGCCGGGTGACCTCCTCGTCCTCCAGGCCGCCGACCGGTTCGTCGAGGAGCAGGACCTCGGGCCGGCAGACCAGCGAGCGGACCAGTTCCACCCGGCGACGGAAGCCGAACGACAGCATGTCGACGGGGACGTCGGCCACCGAGCTCACCCAGAACTGCTCCATCAGCCATTCCGCCCGGTCCTGCATCTCGGCCGAGTAGCCGTGCCAGGCCTCGAGGTTCTGGCGCACGGTGAGGACCTCGGCCAGCCGGGGCAGCTGGAACGTCCGGCTGAGACCGGCCCGGGCCCGGGCGTAGGGCGGGAGCGCGGTGACGTCGACGCCGCCCAGCGTGACCGTCCCCTGGGACAGCGGCACGAATCCCGACAGGGCGTTGATCAGCGTGGTCTTGCCGGCACCGTTGGAACCCATGATCGCCACCCGCTGGCCGGGGCCGACCCGCACGTCGACGAGGTCGACGGCCCGCACCCCGCCGAACGACACGCCGAGGCCCGTCCCGACCAGCGCCAGCGACGGGCAGTCGACGACCGAGACCTCGGGCGGCTCCAGCGCCGGGCGGGCGTAGCCCATCACCTGCTGGATCTCCCAGGTGGTGGAGTCCCGCCGGAGCCGGGCGGCGAAGGCGGCCTGGGCCCGGGCGGAGAGCAGCGCCAGGAGCAGGAGTCCGCCGGAGAGCAGGTTGGGGTTGATGTGGTGCGACTCCAGCAGGTTGGGGATCACGGTGAAGGCGGCGGCCACCAGCCACACCGACGACACCGTCCGCATGCCGGAGGCCAGCGGAATGGCCAGCAGGATGATCGACCAGATGATGCCGAACTGGATGACCGGCGGCGGCGTGCCGTTGACGAAGGCGGCCAGGCAGCCGGCGATGCCGACCATGGCGCCGGAGAGGGCGAAGACGACGACCTTGTGGACGGGCCGGCGCAACCCGACGGCGTCGGCGCCCTCCGGCTGGTGGCCGGTCAGCACCCACAGCGACACCAGCCGGGTCTGCTTCACGTACCAGACGACGCCGCTCACCGCCAGGCAGGTCAGTCCGGCGATGAGATAGACGGCCCGGCCGGTGTTGAACCAGCCGTGGAGGTCGGGCTGGGTCACGCCCCGCCCGGCGGCGCCGCCGGTCAGCTCGCCGATGGAGAACACCGTCTTCTCGATCCCGACCTGGACGACGAGCGACACCACGGTGAAGTAGAGCCCGGTGACGGCGAGCGAGCCGAGGCCCGACAGGGCCGACGCCGCGGTGATCGCGCCGATGGCCACCGCCAGACCCAGCAGCCAGTGGCCGGCCCCGCCCTCCTGGGCCACGAAGGCGAACAGGTACGCCGCCAGCCCGGTGAGGGCCGCGGCGTTGAGCGGCAGTTCCCGCAGCGCCGCCATCGGCAGGTACATGGCCAGCCCGACGAGGCCCATCCACATGGCGGTGCAGCCGACGTAGAGCAGGTAGCCGGGCAGGAACAGGAATCCGCCGAGCCCGAGCGCGAACACGCCCACCGGGAGGATCAGCCGGGTGGGGGGCATCGAAGCCCGTTGGCCGGCGGGCGCCGCGGCTCGGACCTCGGTCACCAGCGCATCATAGGAAGCGGCCGTGAGAGGTGACTGAAGGCGTAGCGGGCGATGGCCGGCAGGGCGATCCCTTTGTAGGCCTCGTTGATGGGGAAGGCGGCCCGCACGTCGCGGATGAAGCCCCGGTCGATGCCGAACCGCAGTTTCGTGAACGTGACGTCGATCCAGTCGGCCTTGCGCATGGCCTCCACGAGGGGGGCGGACGGGCCGGTGTAGGGCCGCACCTTGTGGTGGTTGTGGATCATCAGCCGGATCTCCGGCTCCCACTCCGCCCGGCCGGTGGCGGCCAGCCAGTCGGCGGCCCGGGTCGACGCCCGTCCGAGGTAGTCGAGGTCGCCGTCGAGGAAGAACGGGAGGTCGTGGAAGGCGGCCATGACCGCCAGGCGGTCGTCGCGCTCCGGCGCCTCGGGCACGAGGTACCGCCCAATGTTGAGCATCCGCAGGCAGTGGTTGCGGTAGCCGAGGTAGGAGAGCCCGAGGCCCTTCTCGTGGGGACCCAGGATCTCGTCGATGAGCGGGGCGCGGGTCACGATCTCCACCATGGCGGCCGGACACTACTTCATTATGAGGTATCGTGCTCGGCCGATGCGGAAGCCGACGACCACGTCCTACGCCATCCTCGGGCTGCTCGCCCTGCGGCCATGGTCGGCCTACGAGCTCACCCGGCAGGTCCGCCGCAGCCTGCGCTTCTGCTGGCCCCGGGCCGAGACCCGGCTCTACCAGGAGCCGAAGAACCTCGTGGCCCAGGGGCTGGTGACGGCGAGGACCACCGTCACCGGACGGCGGTCCCGCACCGAGTACGCCATCACCGCCCAGGGGCGCCGGGCGCTGCAGGCCTGGCTCGGGGAGCACTCGGCGCCGCCGCGGCTGGAGTCGGAGGCGCTGCTGCGTCTGTTCTTCGCCGAGCACGCCACCAAGGACGACGTGCTGGCCACCCTGGCCGAACTGGAGGGCCACGGGCTGGCGCTGCGGGAGCAGGCGGTGGCGCAGGCGGCCGAGTATCTGGCGGGCACCGCGCCGTTCCCCGAGCGGCTTCCGATCCTGGCCCTGCTCGGCCGGTTCACCCTCGACCACACCGCGGTGATGGCGGAGTGGGCCCGCTGGGCCAGAAGCGAGGTCCAGGGCTGGCCCGACGTCCGCACCGGGACGGTCAGCCCCGACGTGGTCCGGGCCTTCGAGGCCGCCGTGGCCGAGGCACGCGCCTGACGCTCCCCGCCCCGGACCCGGCAGTTCCGGACGGGTCGAACAACCTGCGTTCCTGAGGAACAGGGCGCTTGACCGCCATCGAGGCCAACAACCAGCTGGCGGGAAGGGTCGCCGGGTGGCTGCGCTGCTCCGCACCACCCTGCCGACGGCGGGCGGGGGCCTTCAGTCTCGGGCCCGTCCGGCCGATAGGGAGGGCATGGCCGACGACCGCTGCCTCTATCTGCCCTGGTACGAAGCCAGCCCCGACGGGCTCGACGAGCTGGCCCAGATCAAGCGGGTCGTCGACCAGCTGCGCGACCGGCGCGACCGGTAGCGCTCGGGGCCGCACCGCCACCGGCCCGATAGCGTGGGCCGCCGTCGGGCGGCGATCCGGAGACGTCGGTGGGAAGAAGCGGCAGGGCGGCGGCGGGACGGGCCCGCGTGGTCACCGTGTCGGCCAGCTACGGCTCCTCCGGGTCGCTCATCGCCCCGGCGGTCGCCGCCCGCCTGGAGCTGCCGTTCCACGACCGGCTGATCCCCGCCCGCGCCGCCGTCGCCGCCAGCGATAGCGAGGCCGGCGAACGGCTGACCGAGGAGGAACGCCTCGCCGGCCGCCGCACGTCGTTCCTCGACCGGCTCGCCCACCTGACGGGCGGGCTCGGGTTGCCCGTCCCCGCCGGCGAGGACATCGGCGACCACGTGCGGGAGACCGTCGAGCGCAGCATCCGGGACATCGCCGCCGGCCCCGGCGGCGTGGTCCTCGGCCGGGGGGCGATGATCGTGCTGGCCGGTCAGCCGGGCGCCTTCCACGTCCGGCTCGACGGGCCCGGCGAGCGGCGCTGCGCCCGGGCCATGGCCTTCGAGGGGATCGGCGAGGCCACCGCCCGGGACCGCATTGTGGAGACCGACCGGGCCCGGGCGCGGTACCTGACCCGACTCTACGGCCGTGACGCCCACGACCCGGCGCTCTACCACCTCGTGGTCGACTCGACCGTGCTGCCGGTGGAGGCCTGCGTCCGAATGCTCGTCGATGCCGCCACCGCCTTCTGGGGGTCGGGGTGAGCCCCCGGCCGGCGCTCCGCCGCTGCCCGGTACTGGGGGCCGGGCCGGTCGACAGCCTGGGCGAGGTGGTCTCCCGGCTGACCGAGGTTCGGGATTCCGTCTCCGCTCTCGCCCCGGAGTGCGGCATCGCCCGATTCAGCGACCTGTACCTCACGATCACGGGCCGGATCCAGGAGCACATCCGGACGGGCGGGTTCTTCGCCGACGACGCCTACCTGGCCCGGCTCGACGTCGTCTTCGCCAACCGCTACTTCGATGCCCTCCGGGCCTGGGCGGCCGGGGACGCCGCTCCCGCCTGCTGGCGCCTGCTGTTCGACCTGCCCGTCGACGGCGAGGTCACCGCCGCTCAGCTGGTGGCCGGCGGCGTCAACGCCCACATCAACTTCGACCTGGCCGTGGCCGTCGTCGACACCGGCCGGGAGCAGGGCGACGCCGAGCTCGCCGCCGG
>JAICYE010000118.1 GCA_025934385.1 Acidimicrobiia bacterium
CGTGTTGAGGACGGAGCCCTCGTCGGCGCTGGTGGTCTGGTGGCTACAGCCGAAGACCCAGGTCTCCCCGGGATCGAGCCAGTCGTCGCTGCCCTGCTTGGAGGTCAGAGCCGGGGCTTCGTCGCACTTCTGGTCGGCCACAACCACATTTCCCAGGGCCGTGTTCCCGGGGTTCGTCACCGTCAGCGTGTAGTGCACGGTGTCGCCGAGGTGGACGACGGCGGCGTCGGCCTGCTTCACGATGTGGATGGCCGGGTTCAGGACGTGGACGTAGGTCTCGTCCTGACCCGACCGCGTCCCCCCGAACATGTCGACTCCGCTGACCGCCGCCGTGTTCTGCACGATGGACGGCGAGCCGGGGTCGGTGGCTGTGGCCGGGTAGGAGCACGTGACGGAGGCTCCGGCGGCCAGGCTGGAGCCGAGCGCCGGGCACGACGCCGGGAGCGGGTCCTCCAGGGTGTCGGTGAGAGAGCTGACGACCAGCGGCAGCTCGCCGTCGTTGGTGATGGTCAGCGAGTACGTGAGATGGCTGCCCACCTCGACGTCGAGTGGCTGGCTGGCCGAGGTGTCGACGCCGTTGACCTTCTTGTCCAGCCCGATGTTGCTCGTCTTGCGGGCGTCGGTGAACTGGAGCGTGTCCGTGCCGTCGATGGACGCACCGGGGACCAGGTGCACCGCGATCGGGGAGGACAGGTGGTAGCCCTCGGGGGAGGACATCTCGACGACCCAGTAGTCGCCGGCGTTGACCGTGGCCGTGATCGTGCAGTCACCGCCGCTGTTGGTCGTGCAGGTCCCGCCCGGAACGACGTGGGTCGCGGTCTGGTCCGTGGACAGGCCGAACTGCACACCCGACATCGGTGCAGCCGCGTCGTCCTGCTTGTGGAGGGAAACATGGACGGGCCGGCGGGGGTTCACGACCTCGACCGGGTCAGCGAGCGAATTGGTGATCAGGCCGACGGTGATCGGGAACGGCTCAACCGCCGTGTTGGTGGATGGGACGTTGCTCTCGGCCACCCAGTAGTTGCCGGGCCAGATGTCGTCGATCGTGCAGTCGCCGGCGCTGTTCGTGGTGCAGGCCGTGGCCGGCGTCACCGCCGCGCCCTGGCTGCCATTGGCGTCGGCGTAGAGCGTGAAGGTCACACCGCCGATAGGGGCGCCGGCGTCGTCGACCTTGTGGAGGTCGATGGAGCCGCAGTTGGAGGCCTCGAGCCCGATCGGCGTCGTGAAGTCCTTGATCTCGCTGGAGAACGACGTCGAGGAGCGGGACTTTGCGAAGGCGGTAGCGAGGTCCTCGCAGGCGTGGGGGTCGAAGATGCCCGCCCCGGTCATGTTGATCACCAGTTCGCCGAACGACCCGTTCTCGCCCCCGGAGGCCTCGGAGTTCCCGGTCAGCAGCGCCTTCTGCGCCGCGCTCTGGTCCCCCCAGTTCGAGCCGTCCCAGGTCCGCACGGTGAGCGCCGGCACGGTGCTGTTGCCCTGGAAGTCGTAGCCGATCAGGAGGTCGCCGATCGTGCGCACCGGGTTGCTGTGGTTGCAGGCCAGCAGCGTCGACTGGTTGAGCTCGAAGTCCATGCTGGTCGTGCCGCCCTGGCCGTCACCGCGGTGCCAGGCCAGGTAGACGAACACGCCGTCGGGCGTCGGCTGCGCCGCGGCGGCCGTGTAGTCGAAGTCGTTCTTGGACGCCGCCGTTCCCTGGACGACCGGCGGGCAGAGGTCGTCCTCCTTCCCGCCGGAGTAGTTGGTGAGATCGGCGGTGCCGACGGGATCGGGCGCCTTGGTCATGCCGGCGTCGAGGACCCCGTCGGAGCCGTTGAAGGGACTCCCCGCCAGGCTGCTGCCGGAGTCGGCCGACGCCGCCGACGGCAGGAACACGAGGGGAGCGGCCACCAGGGCCAGCGATACCCCGAGCGGGACGAGCCTCAGGCCGTGGCGATCCCGGAAATGGCGAAGTGCGCGCGTGAACATGGCAGTCCGGCCTCCACTCGACGATGGGTCCGGTGTGGCCGGGTTCACGACTTGCTCGCTGCCGCCCCCGTGACCAACTTGGGCGGGCAGGTCATCGCATCCACACTTGGCGGGCAACCGTTTCCAGTCGGTCGCTACGGCGAGCGTAGGGACCGGAGCCTCGGCTGACAACCCTGAAAACCGGACATAACCGGCACTCGGTATGACTAATTTTGCGTCTAGTTATTTCAGGTTTTGTCCGGGTAGTCCCGTCGATCTATTTGTTTGGGACTTCGGTCCCTAGCCACGTCCCACGCCCGCTCGGGCCACGCCACGCGACAATGGTGGGATGCCGCCGCTGGCCCGGAGAACCACGATGATCACGCCCTTCCGGGTCGTCGACGTGATGGAGGCCGCCTGGGCGGCCGAGCGGGCCGGGCGCTCGATCGTCCACCTCGAGGTCGGCGAGCCCGACTTCGGCACCCCGGAACCGGTGGTGGAGGCGGCCGGCAAAGCGATCGCCGACGGCCGGGTGCGCTACACGTCGTCGCTCGGGATTCCCGAGCTGCGGGAGGCGATCAGCGGCTACTACGCCGAGCGGTTCGGCGTCGCCGTCCCCGCCCGGCGGGTGGTCGTCACCACCGGCGCCTCCGGTGCGCTGCTGCTGGCGCTGGCCGCCACCGTCGACCGGGACCACGAGGTCCTCCTCGCCGACCCGGGCTATCCCTGCAACCGCAACCTCATCCGGCTCTGCGAGGGCGTGCCCGTCGGCGTCCCCGTCGGGGCCGGCACCGACTACCAGCTGACGGCGGCGCTCGTCGGCGGCCGGTGGACGGAGCGGACACGGGCCGTGCTGCTGGCCACCCCCTCGAACCCCACCGGCACGATGGTCCCGCCGGGCGAGCTGGCCACGATCGCCGCCGAGGCCGCCGCCCGGGGTGGCGTCTGCTTCGTCGACGAGATCTACGGCGAGCTCGTCTACGACCGCCCGCCGAGCACCGTGCTGGCCTCCACCGACACGGCCTTCGTGGTCAACAGCTTCTCCAAGACGTTCGGCATGACGGGCTGGCGCCTCGGATGGATGGTCTGCCCCGACTGGGCGCTGCCGGCGGTGGAGGCGCTGGCCCAGAACGCCTTCATCTCACCGCCGGCCCCCGCCCAGTACGGCGGCCTCGCCGCCTTCACGCCCGAGGTGTGGGCCGTCGTCGATGAGCGCCGCCAGGCCTTCGCCGCCCGGCGCGACGTGCTTGTGACCGGCTTGGGGGAGGCCGGGTTCGACGTCCCCGTCCTCCCGCAGGGAGCCTTCTACGTCTACACCCGCTCCGGCGCCCTCGGCTCCGACAGCCTGCGCCTGGCCCGCCGCCTCCTCGACGAGGCCGGCGTCGCCGCCGTCCCCGGCTGCGACTTCGGCGACCACGAACCCGAAGCCCATCTCCGCTTCGCCTACACGACGTCCCTCGACCAGATCACCGAAGCCGTCCGCCGCCTCACCGCCTGGCGGCAGGACGGGCCGGCAACGAACCAGGAGGAGTGACCGTGGGAATCCTCGACAAGGTGAAGCAGCAGGCCGCTCACCTCAAGGACAGCGAGAAGGTCAAGGAGGTGGCGGGGAAGGTCAAGGACAAGGTGGAGGATGTCCAGGCCCGGCGCAAGGCCAACGACCTCCTCGCCGACCTCGGCCGGCTCCTCTACGCCGAGCAGACCGGGCGGACCAACGCCACCGCCGACGCCGAGATCGCCCGGCTCGTCGCCGAGCTGCGCGCCCTCGAAGACGACGGCCTGACGATCCTCCCCGAACACAGCTCCTGAGCGGAGGCCATCCCACTCTTCGATTCTCATTTGGGACTTTTCGTCGCCCGTCCGGGCCGCTTCGGCGCTAGGACGGGTGCGTTGCCCCAAAAGAGGGAGGTGGTGCGGATGGCCATCGAATCCGTTGCCGGATGGGTCCCGGAGCCGGTGCCGACCGGCGCGGCCCGGGCGGCGATCCGGGGAGCCGCCCTGGCCTTTCCCGTCGTCTTCGTCCTCGTGACGGTCGTCCTGTTGTTCGGCGGCGCGGCGCCGATCGAGGCGCTCGGCGTGGCCGCCTTCGTCAGCTTCTGGGCGGGGCCGGCCTTCGGAGGCCTCTTCGGCGCCGTCACGTACCTCGAGCGCATCAGCGACGCCGAATCGCCCCCGGCCATGGCCGCCGCTGCTCCCTCTGGCCCCTCGCTACCCACCGGCGAGGAGCAGCGCCCGCGTCTCTCGGCCTAGTCGTCGAGGTCCCCGAGGTAGACGACCTGCTCGGCGATCTGGCGCAGCTTGATGTTGCGGTGCTGGGACACCTTGCGCAGCGCCTCGAAGGCGGCGCCGGGGGTGCAGCCCCGGCGGGCCATGAGGATGCCCTTGGCCTGGCCGATCACGTCGCGGCTCTCGAGCGCCTCCCGGAGGTGCTCGGTGAGGGCGAAGGTGCGCCAGTAGACCTCGGCGTTGGCGCAGGCCACGGCGGCCTGCTCGCTGAACAGGAGGGCGGTCTCCTCGTCGGCGTCGGAGTAGCCCTCCGCCGTCTTGGAGTAGAGGTTCAGCGCGCCGAGCGGGCGGTCGCTGGCCACCAGGGGGACGGCCAGCACCGACCGGATGCCGGTCTTCTCCGCCTCGGCGGTGAATTCCGGCCACCCCGGCCGCCCCTCGGGGATCGTTCGCCGCACGGCCTGGCGGACGTCGTAGGCCTCCAGGCACGGTCCCCGCCGCGAGCGGTACTGGGCCCGGTCGAGGTCGTCGGCTTCGGGATCGGTGTGGGCGGGCGTCGACGGCCGCCCGTCGGTGACCATCGTCACGCTGGCCAGGTCGCAGGGGGACAGCGTCCGGCAGGCGAGGCTGGCGACCCGCTCGAGCGTCGTCTCCAGCGTCTCCTCGGCGAGGAGGAGACGGGACAGGGTGCGGACTGCGTTGCCGAGATCCTCGGGGTCGGTCATGGCTGAAACTGGCCTCCAAAAGGGGGTCGGCCAGCCACGACGTCGGGTCTCGAGGGCGCGTCAGGACGAAGCCCTCTCGGTCGCCAGTCGCTCGAAGTCCTCGAGCGAGTCGGGGTTGGCCAATGCTCCCCGGCTCGCCGCGACGTCCGTCGGCGTTCCGGTGAGGATCCGCTTCACAGGTACTTCCAATTTCTTTCCCGACAACGTCCGGGGTATGCCGGAAACCCCGTGAATCGCGTCGGGCACGTGGCGGGGCGACAGCGACCGGCGCAGCTCGGCGGCGATGCGGGCCCGGAGCGCGTCGTCGATGTCGACGCCGCCGGCCGGGACGACGAACAGCAGCAGCTCGCCCATCCCGATCCCGTCGCCCGCCCGGTCCTCGAGGTGGACGACGAGGCTGTCGGCCACCTCCGGGAAGGCCTCCACCACCGAGTAGAACTCCGCCGTCCCGAGCCGGACGCCGCCCCGGTTGAGCGTCGAGTCCGAGCGGCCGGAGATCACGCAGCTGCCGTCGTCGCCGATGACGATCCAGTCGCCGTGGCGCCACACGCCGGGGAAGTCGTCGAAGTAGGCCGACCGGTAGCGGGAGCCGTCGGCGTCGCCCCAGAAGCCGACCGGCATCGACGGCATGGGCTCGGTGATGACGAGCTCGCCCTGCTCGTCGATGATCGGCCGGCCCCCCGGGTCGAACGCCTCGACCTTGGCGCCGAGCGCCCGGCCGGAGATGCGGCCCTCCCGCACGGGCAGCATCGGGCAGGCGCCGACGAAGGCGGAGCAGACGTCGGTGCCACCGCTGACCGAGTGCAGCTGGGCGTCGGTGGTCACCGCCTCGTAGACCCACCGGAAGCCCTCCGGCGGCAACGGCGCGCCGGTCGACCCGAAGCCCCGGACCCCGGACAGGTCGCAGGCCTTGGCCGGTTCGATGCCGGCCTTGCGGCAGGCCATGAGGAACGGGGCGCTGACCCCGAAGTACGTCGTACCCGTCTCCTCGGCCAGCCGCCACAGCGTCGACAGGTCGGGGGAGGCGAGGTCGCCGTCGAACAGCACCAGCGCCGAACCGACGGCCAGCCCCGAGACGAGCAGGTTCCACATCATCCAGCCGGTGGTCGAGAACCAGAAGAACCGGTCGCCGGGACCGAGGTCGAGCGAGAAGGCCAGCTGCTTCAGGTGCTCGAGGAGGATGCCGCCGTGGCCGTGGACGATGGGCTTCGGCAATCCCGTCGTCCCCGACGAGTAGAGGATGTAGAGCGGATGGTCGAACGGGACGGGCTCGCACGACGCCGGCCCGTCCTCCGACAGGAGCTCGTCCCAGGAGATCGCGCCCGGGATGGCCGCCGCCCCCCGCTCCGGGTCGAGGTAGGGGACGGCCACGGTGGCGGCCAGGTTGGGCAGGCCGGCCCGGATGGCAGCGACCTCGGCGGTGCGGTCGACGGCCTTGGCGCCGTAGCGGTAGCCGTCGACGGTCAGGAGCACCTTCGGGTCGATCTGGGTCAACCGGTCGAGGACGCTGCGGGTGCCGAACTCGGGGGCGCACGACGCCCACACCGCCCCCAGGGCGGCGGTGGCCAGAAAGGCGACGAGCGTCTCGGGGATGTTGGGCAGGTAGGCCACCACCCGGTCGCCCCGGCCGACTCCGAGGTGGGCGAGGCCGGCCCGGGCCCGGGCCACCCGGCGGCGCAGCTCTCCGGCGGTCAGGTCGACGGGCCCCCGGGTCTGCGACCGGGCCAGGACGGCCACCTCGTCGTCGGCCCCGGCTTCCCGCAGCAGATGGGCGGCGTAGTTCAGCCGGGCGGTGGGGAACCATCGGGCGCCGGGCATGGCGCGGGCGGCCAGCGCC
>JAICYE010000431.1 GCA_025934385.1 Acidimicrobiia bacterium
ATCCTGGTCATCGGCTCCGGCCCGATCGTCATCGGGCAGGCCTGCGAGTTCGACTACTCCGGCACCCAGGCCTGCCGGGTCCTCCGCCAGGAGGGCTACCGCGTCATCCTCGTCAACTCCAACCCGGCCACGATCATGACCGACCCCGACCTGGCCGACGCCACCTACGTCGAGCCGCTCGACCTCGACACGCTGACCCTGGTCATCGAGAAGGAGCGGCCCGACGCCCTCCTCCCGACGCTCGGCGGCCAGACGGCGCTCAACCTGTCGGTGGCCGCCGCCGAAGCCGGCGTTCTGGAACGCTACGGCGTCGAGCTGATCGGCGCCGGGGTCGAAGCGATCCACACCGCGGAGGACCGGCGCCGTTTCAAGGCCGCCATGATCGAGATCGGCCTGTCGGTGCCGAAGTCGGGGATCGCCTACTCGCTGGAGGAGGCCTTGGCCGTCGGCGAGGAGATCGGCTACCCGATGATCTGCCGGCCGTCGTTCATCCTCGGCGGCGGCGGCACCGGCTTCGCCGCCGACCCGGCCGAGCTCGAGGTGGTGGCGGGCAGGGGCCTGGCCGCCAGTCCGGTGGGGGAGATCCTCCTCGAGCAGTCGATCGCCGGCTGGAAGGAGTACGAGCTCGAGGTCATGCGCGACGGCGCGGACAACGCCGTCGTGGTGTGTTCAATCGAGAACCTCGACCCCATGGGCACCCACACCGGCGACTCGATCACCGTCGCGCCGGCCCAGACGCTGACCGACGTCGAGTACCAGGTCATGCGCGACGCCGCCTTCGCCTGCATCCGCCGCATCGGCGTCGAGACCGGCGGGTCCAACATCCAGTTCGCCGTCAACCCGGCCGACGGCGAGATGGTCGTGATCGAGATGAACCCCCGGGTGTCGCGCTCCTCGGCGCTGGCGTCGAAGGCCACCGGGTTCCCCATCGCCAAGATCGCCGCCAAGCTGGCCGTCGGCTACCGGCTCGACGAGGTGATGAACGACATCACCGGCGAGACCCCGGCCTGCTTCGAGCCGACCATCGACTACGTCGTGGTCAAGATCCCCCGGTTCGCCTTCGAGAAGTTCTCCGGCGTTCCGCCGGTGCTCGGCACGAAGATGCAGTCAGTCGGAGAGGTCATGGCGCTGGGCCGCACGTTCCCCGAGTCGGTGCAGAAGGCCTGCCGGTCGCTGGAGACCGGCCGGCTCGGCCTCAACGCCGATCCCGGCGAGGCGGCCTACGACGGCCTCGACGACGACGAGCTCGTCCGCCGGGCGGCGGTGGCGACGCCGGAGCGGATCTTCCACCTCGAAGCGGCGCTGCGCCGGGGCGCCACCGTCGAACGGCTCCACGAGGCCAGCGGCGTCGATCCCTGGTTCCTCGACCAGATCGCCTCGCTGGTGGAGGAGCGGGCCTGGCTGGTCTCCGACGACGCCGGCTCGCCGGCCGCGCTGTCCCGGGCGGACTGGCGCCGGGTGAAGCGGGCCGGGTTCGCCGATGCCCAACTGGCCTGGCTGTGGGGTGTGCCCGAAGCCGAAGTGCGGGAATGCCGCAAGGCCTCCGGCATCACCGTGACCTACAAGACCGTCGACACCTGCGCCGCCGAATTCGCCGCCCGCACTCCCTACCACTACTCCACCTGGGAGGATGAGGACGAGGTCGCGCCGCTCCGGCGGCCGGCGGTGGTCATCCTCGGCAGCGGTCCCAACCGCATCGGGCAGGGGATCGAGTTCGATTACTGCTGCGTCCACGCCGCGTTCGAACTCTCCGGCGCCGGGTTCGAGACCGTGATGATCAACTCCAACCCCGAAACGGTGTCGACGGACTACGACACCTCCGACCGCCTCTTCTTCGAACCGCTCACCCCGGAGGACGTGCTCCACGTCTGCGGCGCGCTGTCGTCGAACCTCCGGGGCGTGATCGTCAGCCTCGGCGGACAGACGCCGCTCAAGCTGGCCCACGCGCTGGCGGCGGCCGGAGTCCCGGTCCTCGGCACCAGTCCCGACTCGATCGACCTCGCCGAGGACCGGGACCGGTTCAACGTCCTCTGCGAAGGGCTCGGGATCCCGCAGCCGCCGGGCGGCACGGCCACCGATGTCGAGGCCGCCGTCGCCGTCGCCGACACCGTGGAGTACCCCGTCCTGGTCCGGCCGTCCTACGTCCTCGGCGGGCGGGCCATGGAGATCGTCTACGACGAGGCCGGCCTGCGGGCGGCCATGGCCGCGCTGGCCGCCTCGGCCGAGGGCGGAGCGGGCGGCAATATCGGAGAGCTCAGGGGACTGTCCGCCAGCCGGCCCGTCCTCATCGACCGCTTCCTGGAGGACGCCACCGAGGTCGACGTCGACGCCGTGCGCGACACCACCGGCGAAGTCCTCATCGGCGGGGTGATGGAGCACATCGAGGAAGCGGGCGTGCACTCCGGCGACTCCGCCTGCGCCATTCCGCCGCCCACGCTGGCGGGATCGGTCGTCGCCACCATCGAGGCGTACACCCGCTCGCTGGCGGACGCGCTCGGCGTCGTCGGCGTCATCAACGTGCAGTACGCCGTGAAGGACGGCACCGTCTACATCCTCGAGGCCAATCCCCGGGCGAGCCGCACCGTCCCCTTCGTCTCCAAGGCGACGGCGGTGCCGCTGGCCAGGGTGGCGGCCCGGCTCATGGTCGGGGCCACGCTGGCCGGGTTGCGGGCCGAGGGCCTCATCAACGTGCAGTACGCCGTGAAGGACGGCGCCGTGTCGGTGCTCGAGGTCAACCCGCGCGCCTCCCGGACGGTGCCCTTCATCGCCAAGGCCACCGGGGTCCCGCTCGCCAAGGAGGCG
>JAICYE010000613.1 GCA_025934385.1 Acidimicrobiia bacterium
GAGGCCCCGGGCCCTGATGAGCGGCGCAGCGTTGCCGAGCAGCGCACGGGCCGCGGCCAGGACATCGGCGGTGCGGTCGGTCGGCCGGGGCAGCGTGTGGGAGCGGGTCACCCGGGAGAAGTCGTCGAAGCGCAGCCGCAGCACGACGGTGCGCCCGGCCCGGCCGGCGGCCCGCAGGCGGCGGCTGACGCGATCGACCAGCCCGACGAGGACGGCGTCGACCGCGTCGGGCGGATGCCCGGTCAAGGCCGGGCTGCGGCCGAGGGCGTGCTGGGCGCCGACCGACCGCCGCCGCCGCCGGCCGACCTGCACCGGTCGGGGATCCCGGTTCTGCGCCAGGGCGTGGAGGTGGCGGCCCGACGCCGGGCCGAGCATCGCCACCACCACCGCTTCCGGCAGCGCCGCCACCTCGCCGACGGTGGTGATCCCCCGGCTGCGGAGCTTCTCGGCGGTGACCCGGCCGACGCCCCAGAGCCGTTCCACCGGCAGGGGATGGAGGAAGTCGAGCTCGGCGTCGGGGGCCACGACGAGCAGCCCGTCGGGCTTGGCGACGGCGCTGGCCACCTTGGCCAGGAACTTCGTCCGGGCCACGCCGACGGTGATGGCCAGACCGACCCGTTCCCGCACCGCGTGCCGCAGAGCGGCGGCGATCACCTCCGGCGGGCCGGCGGAGCGGCGCAGGCCGCCGACGTCGAGGAACGCCTCGTCGATCGACAGGCCCTCGACCAGCGGCGTGGTGTCGTCGAAGACGGCGAACGTCGCGTGGCTGGCCTCCACGTAGGCGTCGATGCGGGGCGGCACCACGATGGCCTGCGGGCAGAGCCGGCGGGCCTGGGCCGCTCCCATGGCCGTGCGCACGCCGAAGGCCTTGGCCTCGTAGCTGGCGGCGAGCACGACGCCGCCGCCGACGATGACCGGCCGGCCCCGCAGCCGGGGGTCGTCGCGCTGCTCGACCGAGGCGTAGAACGCGTCGAGGTCGGCGTGGAGGATCGTGGCGCCGCCGGCGGCGCGAGCCGTCGTCCCGCCATCCGGCCTATCGGCACTCACGAACGCATGTTCCCATAGGCGTGTGACAGTGGCAACGGGGCGCGCCATGATGGACGCCGTGTACGGCCCGGATGACCCGGAGCGGGCCCGGCAGGTGGCGGAGGAGCTGGCCGGCCGGGGCGTGGTCGGCGTCGCCCTCAGCTGGGTCGACAACGCCGGCATCAGCCGGGTGAAGACGGTGCCCGTCCGGCGGCTGGCCGACGCCGTCGCCGCCGGGGTGGGGATGTCGCCGGTCTTCGACGTGTTCCTGGTCGACGACTCCATCACGGCCTCGGCCCACATCGGCGGGCCGGTGGGCGACCTGCGGCTCTATCCCGACCTCGACGCCCTCACACGGCTGGCGGCCCAGCCGGGCTGGGCCTGGGCGCCCGCCGACCGCCGCACCCAGGAGGGCCAACCCCATCCCGCCTGCCAGCGGCGCTTCGCGGCCACGATGGCGGAGCGGGCGGCGGCCGCCGGCCTCGAGTTCAAGATGGCCTTCGAGATCGAGTGGTTCGCCGGCCGGGCCGGC
>JAICYE010000618.1 GCA_025934385.1 Acidimicrobiia bacterium
GGAGCGGGCGGCGGCCGCCGGCCTCGAGTTCAAGATGGCCTTCGAGATCGAGTGGTTCGCCGGCCGGGCCGGCGACGCCGACGGCCTCACGCCGGCCTGCGCCGGTCCGGCCTACGGCCTGACCCGGGTCGTGGAGCTGTCGGACTACGTCCGGGAGCTGTTGGCGGTGCTGGAGGAGCAGGCCGTGCCGGTCGAGCAGTTCCACCCCGAGTACGCCGCCGGGCAGCTCGAGCTCTCGACCGCCGCCGCCAATCCGGTCGGCGCCGCCGATCGGCTGGTGCTGGTGAAGGAGACGATCCGGGCCGTCTCGCAACGGTACGGCCTGCGGGTGTCGTTCGCCCCCGTGGTGGTGGCCGGTGAGGTCGGCAACGGCGGCCACCTCCACGTCTCGGCCTGGTCGGCCGACGGCCGCAACCTCTTCGCCGGCGGCGGCGGACCCTATGGCCTCACCGCCCGGGGCGAGTCGATCCTGGCCGGCCTGCTCGACGCCCTGCCCGCCCTGTGCGCCATCGGAGCGCCCAGTGTCGGCAGCTACCTCCGGCTGGTGCCGCAGCGGTGGGCGGCGCCGTGGCAGTGCTGGGGCCGGGAGAACCGGGAGGCGGCGCTGCGCCTGGTGACCGGCACGGCCGGGACGGAGGCGGGCGCGGCCAACGCCGAAATCAAGTGCTTCGACGCCAGCGCCAATCCCTACCTGGTGGTCGGGGCGGTGGCGGCGCTGGCGGCGGCCACGGCCGACGAGGGCCGGACGCTGCCCGCCGAGACCACCGCCGACCCCGCCACCCTGCCGCCGGAGGGGCGGCCGCCCCGGCTGCCGCAGCATGTCGCCGAAGCGGTGGAGCACCTCGAGAAGGACGGGCGCCTCCGGGCCGCCTTCGGCGATCCGCTGTTCGAGGCGTTCGTCGCCGTCCGCCGGGCCGAGGCCGAACTGTTCGACGGTTGGAGCGACGAGGAGGTGGCCGCCGCCACCCGCTGGCGCTATTGATGCCGGCCGACGGGCTGGGCGGCCTGCCGCTCGTCGACGGGCACTGTCACCCGATCCTGGCCGCCGGCCCCGACGCGGCGGCGTTCGCCCTGGCCGCCACCGAGGCCGACGTCCCCCTGCCGGACGGGCTTTCGGCGCTGGACGGCCCCGTCGGCCTGGCCATCCGCCGCTGGTGCGCGCCGGTGCTCGACCTGCCGGCCGGTGCGCCGGTCGACGACTACCTCGCCCGCCGGAACGAGCTCGGCCACGGCGAGGCCGCCGGCCGGCTCCTGCGGTCGGCGGGGCTGTCGCACGTCCTGGTCGACACCGGGCTCGACGGGCCGGAGCTGGCTCCGCCGGCGGAGCTCGGCCGGGCTGCCGCCGCCGGCGTCCGGGAAGTCGTCCGGCTGGAACGGGTGGCGGAGCACCTGGCCGGGAACGGGGTGAGCGCGGCCGGCTTCGCCTCGGCCTACGTCGCCGCCCTGGCGGCGGCCACCGTCGACGCCGTGGCGGTCAAATCGATCCTGGCCTATCGGGGCGGGTTCAGCGCCGACGCGGGCCGGCCGA
>JAICYE010000564.1 GCA_025934385.1 Acidimicrobiia bacterium
CCCTCAACGCCGCCGCCGCCGAACTCTTCGCCCTGTCGGATTCCTTCGAGATCGGCCGGCCGGCCCGGGGCCGCCTCGGCCACCCCGGTCTGGAGGCGCTGCTCCTCGGCGTCGAGCCCGCGCCGGAGACGACCGGCGACCGGCCGGCCGAGGTCGTCCTCGGCCGGCCCGCGCCCCGGCGCTACCGGCCGTCGGCCCGAACCCTTCCCGGCGGCGGGCGCGTCCTCGTCCTGCGGGCGGTGACCACGGCCTCGGCCGCCGGCTCGCACGACGGCGATGTCGCCGCCGCCCTCGGCCGGGCCCTGCGGGAACCGCTGGCCGCCATCGCCGCCCTGACGACCGTCGCCGGCCCGGGCCAGGGCGGCGACGGGTTCGCCGCCGCCGACTGGGACGTCGCCCGGAAGGCGATCGCCGCCGAGGCCGCCCGGCTCGAGGCGGTGGCCGACCAGATGGCGCTCCTGTCCTCCGATGGGCGGGGGGCTGCCGCCGTCGCCGTCCGGCCCGAGCGGCTCGACGTGGTGGCGGTGGTCGGCATGCTCGCGGCCGCCCGGGCGGCGGGCCAGCCCGACCGGCGGATCAGGGTGACGGCGCCCGTCCGCCTCGACGCCGTCGTGGACCGCCGGCTGCTCGAGCGGGTGGTCGACCCGCTCATCGACAACGCGCTGCGATACTCCGACGGTCCGGTGACCGTCGAGGTGGTGGACCGGGGCGAGACGTTCGAGATCGCGGTCGTCGACGCCGGCCCCGGCATCTTCTCCGGCGACATCCCCGGGCTCTTCGAGCGGTTCCACCCGCTCGACGGCTCGCCGGTCCGGCGCGGCGCCGGCGTCAGCCTCCACACCGGGCGGCGCCTGACCGAGCTCATGGGCGGTCGCCTCTGGTGCGACAGCCGGCTCGGCGTCGGCAGCCGCTTCGCCGTCCGGCTCCCCCACTCCCCCGCCGCCCGCTGACCGCCTGGCCGCCGCGCCGCCGGCGGGCCCGGCGGCGCCCTTCGGCGTTCTTCCCTCACACCTGTCGTGAGAAAAGGACGCCGGTCGGCTGGGCTGCCTCGGTCAGGCCCGGACCGGGCGACCGTTCCGGGTGCCGGCCTGGAGCGCCGCCGCCAGGTCCCGCCGGGCGGCGAGCGCCTCCTCGACCCGGGCTGCCTCGGCCGCCCGGGCCCGCTGTTCGGCCTCGGACCGGGCGGCGTCGGCCCGCTCGGCCCGGCGCTCGGCCTTGCCGGCGGCCGCCTCGGCGGTCCGGGCGCGGCGCTCGGCGTCCTTGATGCGCCCCTCGGCCTCGAGCCGGGCTGCCACCTCAGCGGCCAACCGGCTCTCGGCCGATGATCGGGCGGCAGCCGCCTCCTCCGCCCGCTGTTCCGCCGCGAGGCGGGCACGCTCGGCGCCGTACGCTCGATGCTCGGCGGCGATCCGGGCGCGGTCGGCGCCGTCGGCCCGCTGTTCGGCCGCGCCCACGGCCGCCTCGGCCGCTGTCCGGCCCGCCTCGGCATCCGCCAGCGCCGA
Organism: Acidimicrobiia bacterium; assembly: GCA_025934385.1. Next base: position 1,503 of record JAICYE010000564.1, read on the forward strand.
TCGAGCGGCGGCGAGGGCCGACTCGGCCGCCTCCGCCCGGCCGGTGGCGGTGAAGAGCTCCGACTCGACGGCGGCGAGGCGGCCCTCGGCGGCCTCCTGGGCGGCGAGCGCCTCGTCGCGGGCGGACTCCGCCGCCGCCCGGGCCTCCATCGCCCCGTCGCGGGCGGCCTCGGCGTCGTCGGCCCGGGTGGTGGCCCGCTCGGCCGTGGTGAGCTGGCGGTCGGCCATGTCGCGGAAGCCGGCGGCGGCCGCCTGCTCCCGGTCGCGTTCGGCGGTGGCGGCGGCCGCCCGGGCCTCGGCCTCGGCCACCCGGAGGCGGGCGTCC
>JAICYE010000488.1 GCA_025934385.1 Acidimicrobiia bacterium
CCCGCCCCGCCACCCCCCGGGGGGGCGGCGCCCGCCCCACGGGCACCCCTACGCGCCGGGCGGGGGGGCCGGCCGCACCCGGGGTCCCGCCGCCCGCTTCCGTTCGCCCGCAACAGGCGGGAGCGTCGCAGGAGTGGGCCCTGGCTTTCGACGACGAGTTCGACGGGACGTCGCTCGACAAATCGAAATGGGCCAACGGATTCGGTTGGGGCGACGGCACCCGGAGCAACTACGGCTGGTGCGACCCCAAGGCCAACGTGGTCAGCGGCGGCGTCCTCGCCCAGCACATCGACCGGAAGCCGAAGGGCGACAACCCCTTCGCCGTCGGGTGCCTGAACTCGAAGAACCACTTCGCCCAGAAGTACGGGTACTGGGAGGCCCGCCTGCGGGCGGCCGCCTGCACCGGGTCGCGCAGCGCCTTCTGGGGCAAGCCGAACAACGAGTCGTGGCCGCCCGAGATCGACGTCGTCGAGATCAACGGCGAAACGCCCCGCAACGCCAAGTTCACCGTCCATTGGAGCGACGACGGCCACCGGTCGAGCCAGGGTTCGTTCACCGGTCCCGACTTCTCCGACGGCTTCCATACGTTCGGGGCGGAGTGGGGGCCGGACGGCGTGACGTGGTTCGTCGACGGCGCGGAGCGGCGCCACACCGCCGCCGGGGCGTCGTTCCTCGGCGACGGCGGGCCGTTCTACACGATCGTCAACTCCCAGGTGATCGATCCCGACTCCACCTGCGGGGAGGTGCCGGCGAAGTCGGCCGAGTACGTCGACTACGTGCGGATCTGGACGCCGGCCCCGGCGGCCACTCCGGGTCCGGCCCGGCCGCCGGCGGCCGCGCCGCCGCCGGTGCCCGCTTCCCCGCCGCCGCCGCCGGGCGGGGTCGCCGGGCCCGCCTGCCACGCACCGGTCACCGTTGACGCCGAGTCGCCGCTTCCGGCGGGGACGGGTGAGGCGTCCGGAGCCGTTGCCTCGCAACGGTACCCGGGCCTCGGCTGGTTCATCCGCGACTCGGGGAACCCGGCCAGCCTCTACGCCTTCCGCTTCGACGCCGACGGGCAGCCCCGCGTCCGGGAAGTCCGGGTGACGGGCGCCGCCAACCGGGACTGGGAGGACCTCGTCTACTGGAAGCGACCCGACGGGCCGGCCCGGCTGTTCATCCCCGAGAGCGGTCAGGGGGGCGGCGACACATCGATCTACGAGGTGCCCGAACCGGCGCCGGGGCAGGCGGCCACCGGCCCTGCCGTCCGCTACCGCTACCGCTATCCCGACGGCAAGGCCAACACCGAGTCGGCCTTCATGGTCGGCGACCACCTCGTCCTCGTGACGAAGACGACGCCCGGGCGCATCTACCGCTTCGACGGGCTGAGAACCGACCGCGTCAACGTCCCGCTGTACATGGGCGACCTGGCCGGCGCCGACCGGGTGTCGGTGGTGCGGCTGTCGCCCGACCGGCGCACGATGGTGGCCGCCAGCCACACCAAGGCCTATGTCTACCAAGGGCTCTCCCCGATCACGCCCGTCCGCAGCGTCGTGGGCCGCCCGCCGAGCCGCATCACCGACATCGACGTCGGCGACAACGTCGAGGCCGGCGACTGGTTCCCGGTCGGCAGCTGCCGGCTGCTGTTGCTGGCCGAGAGCCGCCACACATACGAGCTGCGCCTCGGCGCGCCGATGCGGGCCAGTGGCTCCCGTCCGCCCGAACGCGTGCGCAGCTCCGATCGGAGCACGTCGGGCCGGGCACAGCCGGCGTTCTGAGCCCGGGGGCCCGGGGGTGTCCCCCGGAGAAACAGTTGGGCGCCCGAACGGTTCCTCGAGGAATCGAAGGGCCCGCGTATCGCTGCCGCATAGCTGCCCGGCAACCTCTGGGACCGGATCCTCCGTCATGGTTCGATCGGCGTCATGGACGGCGCCACTCTCGGGAGCTCCACCTGCCTCCCCCGAGGCATTCGCATCTGGCTTGATGACCCCAACCCGATCTTCCGGATGGGGCTGGCCGCCTCGCTGCGGGAGTCAGGGTTCGTCGTGGTCGGCGAGAGTTCGGGGCTCGTGCCGCTGCCCGATCTCGAGGGCGTCGACGTCCTCGTCTTCGATCTCGGCGAGCAGACGCTGGGCGCGCCGACCCTGGCCCCCGGGCTGTCCCGCCGCCAGCGGCGCAGCACCCGCCTGGTCGGCCTCGTCCCCGGCGGGGACGCCGGACCGGTCTCCACCTCGCAGTGCACCATTCTCCTCCGTTCGGAGCTGACGCCCGAGGGCTTCCGCGACTGCCTCGCCTCGGTGGTGACGGAAGCGTCGGCGCCGGCCGCATCGGCCGGGCGGCCCGAGGCATCGAGGGCCCGGGCCGCCTGGTCCGATGCCGGGGTCCGGCTGCGCCGGGCGCTGCGCCGGCGCGGCGTCCTCTTCGCCGTCGCCGTCGCCCTGGCCGCCGGTGCCTTCGGGC
>JAICYE010000479.1 GCA_025934385.1 Acidimicrobiia bacterium
AGGCGGCCGCCGGCCTCACGTGGGACCTCCCGTTCGAGGACGTGTACCGACCCGACCGGCCCGGGGGCAACTGGTTCGTGGGCGGCACCCTCAACGCCTGCGTCAACTGCGTCGACCGCCACCTTCCCGAGCGGGCCGGCCAGGTGGCCATCCACTGGGAGGGCCAGACCGGCGAGCGCCGGACGATCACCTACGCCGCACTCCAGGCCGAGGTCGCCACCTTCGCCGAGGCCCTGCGGGGCCTCGGTGTCGCGCCCGGCGACCGGGTGGCGCTCCACGTCGGCTGGATCCCCGAGGCCGTCGTGGCCATGCTGGCCTGCGCCCGCCTCGGCGCCGTCCACGGCGTGCTGCCGGCGTCGCTGCCGGCCGACGCCCTCGCCGACCGGCTCGACGACCTCCAGCCGAAGGTGGTGGTGACGCAGGACGGCGCCTTCCGCCACGGCCTCATCATCCCGTCGAAGAGCCGGGCCGACGAGGCGCTGGCCGCCGCCGGCGGCGTCGAGGCCACGGTCGTCGTCCGCCGCGTCGGCATCGACGTCGCCTGGTACGAGGGCGACCGCTGGTACCACGACCTCGTGGCTGCTCCCCGCCCCGGGGCCCGCCGGGCGCCGACCGCCGGAGCCGTTCGACCCGTGGCGGTTCCGGCCGACCATCCCCTCCTGATCCTGCCGCTGGCCCACCGGAGGGGGCGGCCGACCTGGATCGTCCACCGCACCGGCGGCTATCTCGTGGCCGCCGCCACCGTCCATTCGCGGGCGCTCACCACCGGGCCCGACGACGTGTTCTGGTGCGCAGCCGAGATCGGGTGGATCGCCGGGCAGACCCACGGGATCTACGGGCCGCTGGCCTGCGGTGCGACGACGGTCATGAGCGAGGGGACGCTCGACGTCCCCAGCCGCTCGCGGGCCTGGGAGATCATCGAGCGGTACGGCGTCAACGCCTTCGTCACCACTCCCTCGGTGGTGCGGAACCTGCGCCAGTGGGTCGACACGCCTCCGGGCGGGGCCGACCTCAGCTCCCTGCGACTGGTCGTGACCCTCGGGGAGCGGATCGATCCCGACACCCGCAACTGGCTCGACGTCGAGGTCGGCGGCCGGCGGGCGCTGGTCGCCAACGCCTGGGGCCAGACCGAGCTGGCCGGGCTGGTCACGGTCAGCCCGTCACGCTCCCCCGCCGCCGTCCCCGATCCCGGGCTCGACGTCGTCGACGCCGGCGGGGGGTCCGTGCCGGCCGGGGCCACCGGCGAGCTCGTGCTCCGCCACCCCTGGCCCGGGACGTTCCTCGCCGCCGAGGGCAGCCCCGACCTCGCCGATGCCTGGTGGGGCCCATACCCCGGCGCCTACGCCACCGGCGACGAGGCCCGCCGGGAGCCCGACGGCGGCCTCACCGTCCTCGGCCGGCGGGACCCGGTGGTGACGATCTCCGGCCAGCAGGTCTCGCTGACCGAGGTCGGCCGGATCCTGGAGGAGCACCCGCTGCTGGTCGCCGTCGACGTCGTCGCGGTCCCCGACGAGCGCCACGGCCAGGCGCTGTGCGCCTGCGTCGTGCTCGGGGAAAAAGCCGAGCCGGGCGACGACCTGGCCCGGGAGCTCCGGGGCCACGTCCACGACGCCCTGGGCGGCCTGGCCCGGCCCCGGGCGGTCGTCTTCGTCGAGGTCTTCCCGACCGAGCTGCCGGCCGAGGCCCGCCGCCGGGCGCTGTGGCTGCTGTGCGCCGCCAACCCGGTCGAGTGGTTCACGGTCACCGCCGCCCAGCTGGCCGCCGCCGCCACCGCCACGGACTGAGCGACCGAACCGGCAGATTCCGGCTCAAGGCCCCTGCTTCGGGCGACGATATAGTCTCCGCAAGTCCTTCCGGGGTAGCTCAGTCGGCAGAGCGGGCGCCTGTTAAGCGCTTGGTCGGGAGTTCGAGTCTCCCCCCCGGAGCCACTTCAAATCGCAGGTCAGCGCCTATTTCTGCGCTGGCCTGCTTTGATTTTCCCGGCCGCTTTTGCGTCTATCCCGCGAGAATCCCGCTGCCACAGCCGTTGACCGAGCAGCCACACCGCTTGTCCGCCACTGTACGCGGCCGCTCGCCGTTGTGCCGGACCGCCAGCGACGAGTCAGGTGCCGGCGGGCAGACGCAGCACCTGAACCGGCAGCGTCGGCGTGTCAGCGAGGCGGTGGTCACTCGTCAAAAGCGGTGCGTTGAGGTGCTCGGCCAGAGCGACATACGTGGCATCGGCAAAGGCGATGTTGTGGCGGTGCCGCCAGGCGTCGGTGAAGAGACCGCGTATCTGGGCGACCCTCAGCGGCCAGGCAGCGAGGCGCCGCACAGCCGTTTCGACCTGGGCGGGGGTGAGGGTCCGGCTGAGGTCCCAGCGGCGCAGGACCGTGCCGACTTCCACGTAGAGGGTCTCCGGGGCCCACAGGACCGGGTCCGGCGGCAGAAGCAGCCGTAGGGCGCGGCCGACCTTGGTGCCCGCGATGATCTCGACGCCGGCCGAAGCGTCAAC
>JAICYE010000073.1 GCA_025934385.1 Acidimicrobiia bacterium
GAGGAGCAGTGCCTGGCGGTGATCGAGCTGGCGTCGTTCCGGCCGTTCTCGCCGATCAACCAGGCGCTGCTGGAGCAGATCGTCGAGACCGTCGGCGTCGTCCTCAACACGATCATCGCCAACATGCGGACCGAGGAGCTGCTGGAGCAGAGCCAGAGCCTGTCGGCCGAGCTGCAGAAGCGGCAGGAGGAGCTGCAGCTGACCAACGCCGAACTGGAGGAGAAAGCGCTGGAGCTGGCCCGCCAGAACCGGGCCATCGAGGTGAAGAACGCCGAGATCGAGCTGGCCCGCCGGGAGCTGGAGGAGCGGGCCGAGCAGCTGGCGCTGTCGTCGAAGTACAAGTCGGAGTTCCTGGCCAACATGAGCCACGAGCTCCGGACGCCGCTCAACAGCCTGCTGATCCTGGCCAAGCTGCTGGCCGACAACCCCGAGGGCAACCTCACGGCCAAGCAGGTGGAGTTCGCCCGATCGGTGCGCGACGCCGGCCACGACCTCCTCAACCTGATCAGCGACATCCTCGACCTGTCCAAGGTGGAAGCCGGAAGGCTCGACGTGGCCATGGCCCCGGTGCGGATCGCCGACCTGGCCGACGACCTCTCGCAGACGTTCCGGCCCATCGCCGATCAGCAGGCTCTGACCTACACGGTGGTGATGGCCGACGACCTGCCCGAGCACGTCACCACCGACGGGCACCGGGTGCAGCAGATCCTGAAGAACCTGCTGTCCAACGCCTTCAAGTTCACGGAGGAAGGCTCGGTGACGCTGCGGATCGACCGGGCGCCGCAGGGAAACCGGTTCTTCAACCCGGCCCTGGAGGCAACGCCGGAGGTGCTGGCCTTCTCGGTCGTCGACAGCGGCATCGGCATCGACTCCGACAAGCTGCTGGTGATCTTCGAGGCCTTCCAGCAGGCCGAGGGGACGACCAACCGCAAGTACGGCGGCACCGGGCTCGGCCTGTCGATCAGCCGGGAGATCGGCCGCCTGCTCGGCGGGGAGATCCAGGTGCAGAGCGAGCCCGGCCAGGGGTCGACGTTCACGCTCTACCTGCCGGCGTTGGGGACGGGCCTGGGCCAGGGGTCGCCGGCCACCGCGGTCAAGGAGCTTCCGCCGCCGCTGGCCGCCGAGCGGGAGGAGGGCGACGACGCCGCCGTCTACGCCGGGCTGACGGGCACCCGGATCCTGATCGTCGACGACGACGTCCGCAACGTCTACGCCCTCACCAGCGCCCTGGAGGACCGGGGCATCGAGGTCCTCACCGCCGACAACGGCCGGCGGGGCATCGAGGTGCTGCGCAGCCATCCCGACATCGACCTCGTGCTGACGGACATCATGATGCCGGACATGGACGGCTACGAAACGACCAGGACCATCCGCAAGATCGAGGGCTTCCGGGAGCTGCCGATCATCGCCCTCACGGCCAAGGCCATGCGGGGCGACCGGGAGAAGAGCCTGGCCGCCGGGGCCTCGGACTACATCACGAAGCCCGTCGAGATCAACCAGCTGCTGTCGCTGATGCGGCTGTGGCTCGATCGATGACCGTCGCTCAGCAGGGTCCGGGGGTTCCCCGGGTCCTCCTGGTCGACGACCGGCCCGACAACCTGTTGGCCCTGCGGGCGGTGCTCGAGCCGCTCGGTGTCGACCTGGTCGAGGCCGGCTCGGGCGAGGAGGCGCTGCGCCACCTGCTGGCCGGGGAGTTCGCCCTCATCATCCTCGATGTGCAGATGCCGGTCCTCGACGGGTTCGAGACGGCCCGGCTCATCCGGGGCCGGGAACGGACCCGCTACGTGCCGATCATCTTCCTCACCGCCCTGTCGGGGCAGCCGGAGCACCACCGGCAGGGGTACCAGAGCGGCGCCGTGGACTACGTCTACAAGCCGTTCGAACCGGAGATCCTCCGGGCCAAGGTGGCGGTGTTCGCCGAGCTCTGGAGCCGGGGAGCGACGATCGAGGCCCAGCGGGCCGAGCTGGCCGGCCGCCTCGCCGACCTCGACGAGGCCCACGCCGGCCTGGCGGCCCAGACGGTGGACCTGGAGCGGAGCAACGCCGCCCTGGAGCGCTTCGCGCAGGTCGTGGGCGCCGAGCTGCGGGAGCCGCTCCACACGGTGGCCGGGCTGCTCGACCTGCTCGACGACCGCCACGCCGGGTCGCTGTCCGACGAGGGCCGCACGCTGCTGGCCCGGGCCATGGCCGGCACCGACCGGGCTTCGGGCATCGTCGGGTCGCTGCTCGACTACGCCAGGACGTCGACGGTGGAGCTCCACCGCGACCGGATTCTGCTGGCAGAGGTGCTGGCCGAGGCGGAGGCCGAAACCGGCCCGCAGCTGGCCGAGGCCAAGGCCGAGGTGGTGGCCGGAATCACGGGAGACGGCCGGCTGCCGGTGGTGTGGGGCGACCGCAACCAGCTGGTGCAGCTGCTGGCCCAGCTGCTCGACAACGCCGTCCGCTTCCGGGGGGCGGCGGCGCCGGTGGTGACGGTCTCCGCCGAGCCGGCCGGCCGAACGGTGCGGGTCACGGTGGCCGACAACGGCCCGGGCGTGCCCGAGATGGAGCTGCCCCGTTTGTTCACGGTCTTCGCCCGTCCGGCACCGGTGACCCGGGCGACATCGACACCGGCGACACCGGACGGGCCCGGCGGCGGCCGGGGGGCGGGGCTCGGGCTCGCCCTGTGCCGTCGCATCGTCGAACGTCACGGCGGCATGATCTGGGCCGAGCGCGGGGCCGAGGGCGGCCTCGTGGTGCGGTTCGAGCTGCCGGAGGGGTAAGCCGAGGCGTCATGGGTCTCCAGCGCGTGCTGGTCGTCGACGACGACCCCGACTACCGGCTGCTGGTCCGCCTGGCGCTGGCGCCGGGCAGCGGGTTCGAGGTCGTGGCCGAGGCCGGCGACGGTGAGACGGCCGTGACGGCGGCCGAACGGGCCCGGCCCGACGTCGTGCTGCTCGACTGCACGCTGCCGGGGGTCGACGCCTTCGACGCCCTGCCGGTCCTGCGGACGGCGGCGCCGGAGGCCCGTATCGTCCTGGTGTCGGGCCACGACCCGGCCGACCTGCAGCTGGCCAGCCGGTCGGCCGGAGCGGTCGGCTACCTGACGAAGGCGACCCCGGCCCGCCGCCTGTCCGCCGAACTCGACGCTCTCCTCGGGCTCGTCGACGCCGTCGAGCAGATGCTGGCCGAGGCCAGCCGGCGTTTCGACCACGACGCCCAGACCCCCCGGGCCGCCCGCCGCTTCGTGAGCGAGGCGCTGACCGGGTGGGGCGACGACGAAGGGGATCTCACCGACACCGTCACGCTGCTGGTGTCGGAGCTCGTGACCAACGCCGTCGTCCACGCCGGCTCGGACGTGGAGGTGGCGGTGCGGCTCACCGCCACCGCCGCCCGGGTCGAGGTCACCGACGCCTCGACCGGCGGTGTGGCCCCCCGCGACGCCACCGCCGAAGAGGACTCCGGCCGCGGCCTGGCCCTCGTCGGGAACCTGGCCCGCCGGTGGGGTGTGATGGCCGCGCCAGGGGGCGGGAAGACCGTGTGGTTCGAGGTCGAACGGCCCCCGACCGACGGGCGGTCGGCGTGACGGATCCCGAGGCACGACCCGACAGCTCCCGGCTGGAGATGTCCCGACTGGAAATGTCACAGCGGGCCATCGAGCAGCTCGAAGCGGAGCGGGACCGGCTCGAGGCGCTGCTGCTCCGGCTCCCGTCGCTGCTGGCCGAGCTCGACCCCGAGCAGCTGACCCTCGGCTTCGTGCACGCCGCCCGGGAACTGACCGGCGCCCGCTTCGGCCTGTTCCTGCCGGCCGGCAGCGAACGGGCCACGCTCATCTTCGTCGGGCTCGCCCGGGAGGACTTCGCCGTTCCGCCCGCCGTGGGCCGGGCCCCGGTGCTGGCCGGCGCGCTGGTGACGGGCCAGACCCTGCGGATCGACGACGTCGCCCGCTGGGCGCAGAGCGAGGACACCGCCCGCAGCTACGGCGTCCTGGCCGACGGCCGGCTCGTGCGGAGCTGGCTGGCGACGCCGGTACCGGGCCGCGACGGCGCCATCCTCGGCGTCGTGTACCTCGGCCACCACCGGGCCCACGCCTTCGACGCCCGCCACGAGCGGCTGGTGGCCGGCCTGAGCACGCAGCTCGGCGGCGCCCTCGACCACTGCACGCTGTTCGCCGAGCGGAGCCGGGTGGCCACCGCCCTGTCGGAGAGCCTGCTCCCGCCACTGCTGCCCCCCATTCCCGGCGTGGTCGCCGCCGCCCGCTACCGGCCGAGCGGCGCCGACGTCCCCGGGCGGGGCAACCTCGTCGGCGGCGACTTCTACGACCTCTTCGAGATGGCCGAGGGCTCCTTCGGACTGCTGCTCGGCGACGTGAGCGGCGTCGGACCGGAGGCCGCCGCCCTCACCGGCGTGGCCCGCTACACGGTGCGGGCGGTGGCGACGCCGGAGGAGGCACCCTGCGGCGTCCTCACCCGGCTCAACGAGGCGCTGCTGCGGCTCGGGTCGGAGCGGTTTCTCACCGCCATCTACGCCACCCTGGAGCCGAAGGGCGACGGCGTCGTGCAGGTCACCCTGTGCAGCGGCGGCCACCCGCCGGGACTGGTACTGCGGGACGACGAGTCGGTCGAGATCCTCGACCAGGCCAACGGAACGCTGCTCGGCGTGTTCCCGACGGTCGAGCTGACCGACGTCACGGTGGTGCTGAACGCCGGCGACGCGCTGGTGCTGGTCACCGACGGCGTCCTCGAGGCCCGCGACGACGACGGCGACGAGTTCGGCTTCGAGCGCCTCGCCGCGCTCCTGTCGACCTGCACCGGCCGGTCGGCCGCCGGGATCGCCCGGCGGATCGAACGCCGCGTCCTCGACCACCGGGGCGAACGGGCCGACGACGACGTCGCCATCGTCGTCCTCCGGGCGTCGATGTAACGGCCCGCCCGTCCGCCCATACTGTGGCGGCGAGAGAGGGGGGCCGGATGGTTGGAGCGACGGTCGGAGACGGAACCGCGCCGGAACGGGCGACCCAGTGGGTGAAGGTCGACCCCGGTGGGTTGGCCGAGGGTCAGGTGACGACGGTGGTGGCCGGCGGACGGGCCCTGTGCGTGACCCGTACCGCCGAGGGGTACGGCGCCCTCGACAACCGCTGCCCCCACCAGGGTGGCCCGCTGGGCGACGGCCAGATCGACGACGGCTGGCTGGTCTGCCCCTGGCACGCCTACCAGTACGGGCCGTGCGACGGGAAGCCGCCGCCCGGCTTCGGCGATGCCGCCCTCGCCTATGCGGTGGAGGACCGGGAGGACGGGCTCTGGGTGCAGGTGCCCGTCGAGGCCGAGGCGCCGTCGCTCATGGACCAGGTCGTCGCCACCCTCTGCGACTGGGGCCTGGAGGCGGTGTTCGGCATGGTGGGCCACTCCAACCTCGGGCTGGCCGATGCGTTGCGTCGGGCCGCCGAGGCCGGCCGGCTGACCTACGTCGGCATCCGCCACGAGGGCGCGGCGGCCTTCGCCGCCAGCGGCTACGCCAAGCTCACCGGCCGGCCGGCGGCCTGCTTCTCCATCGCCGGACCCGGCGCCACCAACCTTCTGACCGGCCTGTGGGACGCCAAGGTCGACCGGGTGCCGGTGGTGGCGCTGACCGGCCAGGTGCAGACGCAGGTGCTCGGGCCGGGCGCCTTCCAGGAGGTGCCGCTGTCGGAGGCGTTCGCCGCCGTGGCGGAGTGGACCCAGACGGTGCTGCGGCCCGGCAACGCCACCGAGCTGGCGGCGCTGGCCATGAAGCACGCGGTCGTACAGCGCGACGTCGCCCACCTCGTGTTCCCCGACGAGGTGCAGGAGCTACCGGCGGTCGAGGGCGCCCCGGCCCGACCCCGGCGGGGGCGGGTGGCGGAGTCGGCGATCGCCCCGCCGGAGGACGAGTTGGACCGGGCGGTTTCGTTGCTGCGCAACGCCGAGCGGCCGGTGATCATCTGCGGCAACGGCGCCCGCCCGTTCCGGGACGAGATCGTGGCCTTGGCCGAGCGGATCGATGCGCCGATGATCACCACGTTCAAGGGCAAGGGGATCGTGCCCGACGACCATCCACTCGGCTGCGGCGTCCTCGGCCGGTCGGGCATCCCGGTGGCGTCGCTGACGATGCAGCGTTCCGACTGCCTGCTGGTTCTGGGGGCCTCGTTCTCCAACCACACCTCGATCGCCACCTGGGTGCCGACGATCCAGGTCGACCTCGACCGGATGATCCTCGGCAAGTTCCATCCGGTCGAGGTGCCGCTCTGGGGCGACATCGGCCGGACCCTGGCGCTGCTGGGGACGGCTCTGCCCGACGTCGCCCGTCCCCAGCAGCGCGACGTCGTGGCGGAGAGGTGGGCCCGGTGGCGGGCGGAGAAGGCCCGCCGGCGGACGCTCGTCGACCACCGGGGCCGGCTCCACCCGGCGCTGGTCTTCGCCGAATTGTCGACGCTCCTGCCCGACGACGCGGTGATCGCCGTCGACGTCGGCAACAACACCTACTCGTTCGGCCGGTTCTTCGAGTGCCGGGCCCGCCAGGACGTGCTGATGTCGGGCTACCTCGGTTCCATCGGGTTCGGGCTGCCGGCGGCGCTCGGGGCATCGGTGGCCGTCCGGCGGGCCCGGGAGCAGGGGCACAGCTCGAGCCGCAAGGTCGTGTCGATCTCGGGCGACGGCGGCCTCGGCCAGTACCTGGCCGACTTCACCACCGCCGTGAAGTACCGCTTCCCGTTGACGCATGTCGTGCTGAACAACGGCGAACTGGCCAAGATCAGCCGGGAGCAGCTCGGGGCCATCCGGCCGGTGTGGGAGACGAACCTCGTCAACCCCGACTTCTGCGACTACGCCCGGCTCTGCGGCGGCGCCGGCTTCTCGGTCCGGTCGGCCGACGAGCTGGGCCCGGCACTCAAAGCGGCGCTGGCCTACGAGGACGGGCCGTCGCTGGTCGAGATCCACTCTTCGTCAAAGGACGTGTGACGCGATGGCCTACGTCGAACGGCAGCGGGGCGGCCGTCACCTGGTGGCGGCGGAGACGGGGGTCGACGACTGCTCCGGCTGGCAGGCGGTGTGCCGGCTCGAGGAGATCCCCGAGGGGCGGGGCCGGGCGGTCATGCTGAAAGGGACCGACGTCGCCGTGATGCGCAGCGACGACGTCGTGTACGCCGTGGGCGGCACGTGCCCCCACCGGGGCGGACCGATTGCTGACGGCACGATTGTGGCTGCAAGCGTGGTCTGTCCGTTGCATCTCTGGGACTTTGACCTGCGGACGGGAATTTCACCGTTCAACCCGGCCGACCACATCCCGACCTACCGGGCCCGGGTGGTCGACGGCGTCGTGGAGGTCGACGCCGACAGCGTTCCCCGGGGCCCGGGCCGGCCCGACGTGTACCTCGGCCGGTGGGCCCGGCGGGGAGCGGTCGACCGGGGGATGTACGTCGTCCACCATCTGGCCGAGGGCCTGAAGCCGTTCGTGGAGGCGATGTCGACCGAGCGGTTCGAACCCGCGCACGACGGCGGGCGGCGATACGCCTCGCTCGACGACGTGGTGTTCAAGCCGGCCCAGCTGGCCCGGCTGCCGCTGCTCGACGACGAGCCGGTCGACACGTCGGTGGTGCTCGGCACCCGATCGGCGAAACCGCTCCGGCTGGCCATGCCGCTCTTCGTCAGCCACATGAGCTTCGGTGCCTTGTCGATCGAGGCGAAAGTGGCGCTGGCCACGGGCTCCCGCCTGGCCGGGACGGCCATCGGCAGCGGCGAGGGCGGCATGCATCCGATGGAACGGGCCGAGGCCGGCGCCTACATCTTCGAGATGGCATCGGGGTACTTCGGCTGGACCGAGGAGGCCGTCGCCGCCGCCGACGCCATCGAAGTCAAGATCGGCCAGGGCGCCAAACCCGGCCTGGGCGGCCTGCTCCCCGGCCCGAAGGTCATCGGAGAGATCGCCGCCGTCCGGGGCCTCCCGGAGGGCGTCGACGCCCACTCGCCGTCCCGCTTTCCCGACATCAACTCGCTCCAGGACCTCGAGCGCCGCCTGAAGGAGATCCGCGCCATCACCGGCGGCGCCCCCATCGGCGTGAAGTTCGCCGCCGGCGACGTCGAGGACGACACGCCGGCCGCACTCGAGGCGGGGGCCGACAGCAGCAGCAACGAATGACTGGGAGGCGCGACCGCCACTCACCCACCGAAC
>JAICYE010000415.1 GCA_025934385.1 Acidimicrobiia bacterium
CAGCTTTCGGCTGGCCAGCCGTTTGGCCCGGGGCAGGACCACGGTGCCGACCGGCTCGCCGCTCACCGCCCGGACGAGGACGTCGGGAACGGCGGCGGACGCGATGACCGCCCGCACCCCCGACCAGGCGGCGATCTTGGCCGCCTGGAGCTTGGAGGCCATGCCGCCGCTCCCCCGCTCGCTCCCCCCGGCGCCGGCCACGGCCTCGAGGGCGGCGTCGACCTCGGCGATCTCCTCGATCAGCGTGGCCGCCTCGTCGACCCGGGGGTCGGCGGTCATCAGCCCCGAGGTGTCGGTGAGCAGGAGCAGGAGGTCGGCGCCGACGAGGTGGGCGACGAGGGCGGCCAGGCGGTCGTTGTCGCCGTAGCGGATCTCGTCGTCGGCGATGGTGTCGTTCTCGTTGACGATCGGCACGGCGCCGAGATCGAGGAGGCGCCGCAGCGTCTGGCGGGCGTGGAGGTACTGGGTGCGGTGGATGAAGTCGTAGGGGGTGAGCAGGACCTGCCCGGCCACGAGGCCGTGCGTGCCGAGGATGGCGCAGAACCGCTCCATGAGCCGGGGCTGCCCGATGGCGGCCACGGCCTGGAGCGTGCCGAGGTCGGTGGGGCGGCGGTCGAGCCCGAGGGCCGGCAGCCCGGCGGCGATGGCCCCCGACGACACCAGCACCAGTTCGTGCCCGGCGGTCCGCACGGCGGCGATCTCGGCGCACAGCTTGAGCAGCGGGCCGGCCACGATCTCGCCGGTCTCGTCGGTCAGCGAGCTGGTGCCGACCTTGGCGACGACGATCACGAGGGCGACGCCTGCGTCTCGGGCTCGGAGTACTCCAGCTCGATCCCGGCGATGCGGACGGTGTCGCCGCCGCGGGCTCCCGCCCGGGCCAGCGCCCGGTCGACGCCGAGCCGGCGGAACCGGTCCTGCACGTAGGCCAGCGCCTCGGGATTGGTGAGGTCGGCCATGGCCACCACCCGTTCGGCCAGGCGCCCGGCGACCCGGAAGGCGCCGTCGTCCTCCCGGCGGACGGTGAAGCCCTCTTCCGCCGGCCGGTGCACGACGAACGACTCGATCTCGCCCTCGGCCACCCGGGCCTCCTCCACCAGCCGGCTGACCGCCCCGAGGAACGGCCCGAGCCCCTCGTGGGTGACGGCCGAGATGCGCATCCCGTCGAAGGCGACGTCGGGCGGCGCCACGTCGGCCTTGGTGCCGACCACCAGGCGGGGCCGCTCCAGCAACGCCGCTTCGTATCGGCCCAGCTCCTCGAGCAGGATCCGTTCCTGGTCGGCCGGCGTCCGGCCCTGAAGCGACGCCAGGTCAAGGAGGACGACGAGCACCCGGGCCCGCTCGATGTGGCGGAGAAACTGGTGGCCGAGGCCCCGGCCCTCCGATGCCCCCTCGATGAGCCCGGGGATGTCGGCCACGACGAACTCGGTGTCGCCGCTCCTCACCACGCCGAGGTTGGGCACCAGCGTGGTGAACGGGTAGTCGGCGATCTTGGGGCGGGCGGCGGAGATGGCTGAGATCAGCGTCGACTTGCCGGCGTTGGGGAACCCGACGAGGGCGACGTCGGCGATCAGGCGCAGCTCGAGCCGGAGCCAGCGCTCCTCGCCGTACTCGCCCTGCTCGGCGAAGCCCGGCGCCCGCCGCTTGTGGGACAGGAAGTGGGCGTTCCCCCGGCCGCCCTGCCCGCCGCGGGCGGCGAGGACCCGGTCGCCGGAGTTCACCAGGTCGGCGACGACGGCGCCGTCGCGGTGGCGCACGATCGTGCCCTCGGGGACGGGCACGACGAGATCGGCGCCGGTGGCGCCGGTGCGCTTGTTGCCCGAGCCGTGGGCCCCGGAGGCGGCCCGGCGGTGGGGATGGTCCCGGAAGGCGATGAGCGAGGCGACGTTGCGGTCGGCGCACAGCCAGACGTCGCCGCCCTTGCCGCCGTCGCCGCCGTCAGGCCCGCCGCGGTCGACGTAGGGCTCCCGCCGGAAGGCGACCGCGCCGGCACCGCCGTCCCCGCCCCGGAGGTTGACCATCGCCTCGTCCGTGAAATCAGACATCTCGATCCTTCGGCGGCCTCGCCGCCCCGGACGAAGCGCGCGCTGAGTTACTCCCCCGGAAGGACGTCGACGAGACGGCGGCCCCGGCGGGTGCCGAACTTCACCCTGCCGGGAGCGGTGGCGAACAGTGTGTCGTCGCCGCCCCGGCCGACGTTGTGGCCGGGGTGGAACTTCGTGCCCCGCTGGCGGACGATGATCGAGCCGGCGTTCACCGCCGTGCCGTCGAAGACCTTCACGCCGAGCCGCTGGGCGGCGGAGTCACGCCCGTTGCGGGACGAGGCGGCACCCTTCTTCTTCGACATGACCCTGTTCCCCTACCCCTTGGAGATCCCGGTGATCTCGACCGTCGTGTAGTGCTGGCGGTGGCCCCAGCGCCGGCGGGCGTTGGTCTTGTTCTTGTAGACGAAGGCGTTGATCTTCGGGCCCTTGGCCTCGCCCACCACCCGGGCGGTGACCGAGGCGCCGGACAGCTGCGCCGGGGTGGACAGCACGTCCGACCCGTCGACCACGAGGATCGGCTGCAGGCTCACCTCGTCGCCGCCGACCCGCTCGATATCGACCCGCTGGCCCTCGGCCACCCGGTACTGCTTGCCGCCGGTCTTCACCACCGCGTACATGCGCGTCACACCCCGCAGGAGCCCAATCGGAAACCGGGATACTACAGCAGCGAGTCGTCGAGGATGATTCCGCGGCCCTCGCAGCTGGGGCAGGTGGTCGAGAACGCCTCCACCAGCCCCTCGGAGATCCGCTTCCGGGTCATCTCGACCAGGCCGAGCTCGGAGATGTCGAAGACCTGGGTCCTCGTCTTGTCCCGGGCCAGGGCCTCCTTGAACTTCCGGAAAACCTCCTCCCGGTTCTTCCTGATCTCCATGTCGATGAAGTCGATGACGATGATCCC
>JAICYE010000120.1 GCA_025934385.1 Acidimicrobiia bacterium
ACCCCGTCCCCCTCACCGTGGCCTACCACGACGCCTGCCACCTGGCCCACGCCCAGGGCGTGCGGGCCGAGCCGAGAGCGCTGCTCGGCACGATTCCCAGGCTCACGGTCCTCGAGCCGAAGGATTGGGAGATCTGCTGCGGCTCGGCCGGCCTCTACAACCTGCTGGAGCCGGAGCCGGCCGCCGAGCTGGGCCGGCGCAAGGTGGCCAACCTCACCGCCACCGGCGCCGCCGCGGTGGTGGCCGGCAACCCCGGCTGCGCCCTGCAGATCGCCGCTCACTCCGGGCATCGGCTGCCCGTCTACCACCCCGTCGAGCTGCTCGACGCCTCGATCTCCGGAAGGAGTTTGCCGTGACCGATGTGCTGCCCGAGGGCGTCGAGATCCTCCGTCCCCTTGACGGGCGCCAGGCCGGCGTCCTGACGAAGGAGGCGCTGGCCTTCGTGGCCGGCCTCCAGCGCCGCTTCGGCCCCGGACGGGAGCGGATCCTGGCCGACCGGGCGCAGCGGTGGCAGCGGGTGCGGAGCGGTGGGGCGCGGCCCGACTTCCGGCCGGAGACGGCCGACGTCCGCAACGGCGACTGGCGGGTGGCGCCGGCGCCGGCGGCGCTGGCCGACCGGCGGGTGGAGATCACCGGCCCGACCGAGACCAAGATGCTCATCAACGCCTTCAATTCCGGGGCCAGCGTCTTCATGGTCGACTTCGAGGACGCCAACGCGCCGACGTGGGAGAACCTCGTCGGCGGCCAGGCCAACTTCACCGACGCCGTCGACGGGACGATCCACTTCACCAGCCCCGAGGGCAAGGAGTACCGGCTCGGCGAGCAGCTGGCGGTGCCGGTGGTGCGGCCCCGGGGCTGGCACCTGGTGGAGCGCAACGTGCTGATCGACGGCGGGCCGGTGTCCGGCAGCCTGTTCGACTTCGGGCTGTGCTTCTTCCACAACGCCCGTCGCCTCCTCGACAAAGGGCTCGGCCCGTACTTCTACCTGCCGAAGCTGGAGGGGCACCTCGAGGCCCGGCTGTGGAACGACGTGTTCAACGCCGCCCAGGATGCCCTCGGGATCGATCGGGGCACGATCAGGGCCACCGTCCTCATCGAGACGATCCTGGCCGCCTTCGAGATGGAGGAGATCCTCTACGAGCTGCGGGACCACGGTGCCGCCCTCAACGCCGGCCGGTGGGACTACCTGTTCTCGATCATCAAGAAGTTCTGCGACCGCGACGACCTCGTGCTGCCCGACCGCAACGCCATCACGATGACCGCCCCGTTCATGTCGGCCTACACCGAGCTGCTGGTCCGGACCTGCCACCGGCGGGGGGCCCACGCCATCGGCGGGATGGCGGCGTTCATCCCCTCCCGGCGCGACGAGGCCGTCAACCGCACGGCCCTGGCCAAGGTGACCGAGGACAAGGAGCGGGAGTCGAACGCCGGCTTCGACGGCACGTGGGTGGCCCACCCCGACCTCGTGCCGGTGGCCCGCAAGCCGTTCGACGCCGTCCTCGGCGACCGGCCGAACCAGCTCGGCCGCTCCCGGGAGGACGTCGCCGTCGCAGCCGACGACCTGCTCGACTTCCGGGTGCCGGGCGCCGAGGTCACCGAGGACGGGCTCCACAACGACGTCGCCGTGGGGCTGCGCTACCTCCAGGCCTGGCTGACCGGCAACGGCGCCGCCGGCATCTTCAACCTGATGGAGGACGTCGCCACCGCCGAGATCGCCCGTTCCCAGGTGTGGCAGTGGATCCAGCGGGGCCGCTTCAGCGAAGCGGCGGTGCGGGGCGTGATGAAGGAGGAGGTCGACCGGATCCGGGAGGAGGGCGGCGCTCCCCGCCGACTCGACGACGCCGAATCCCTCTTCACCGAGGTCGCCCTCGGCCGGGCTCGGGGGTCCGGGGGTGTCCCCCGGAGTGAATTCGTCGAGTTCCTGACGATCCCGGCCTACGAGGTGCTGGAGGAGCTCTCGACGACCCAGTCGTAGCGCGGCTCGGAGCGGCGGTCCGATCGAGCCCAGACCGGCTCGGGTGTGAGCCCCCTGACCTTGGCGTCGGGGGCCAGGAAGGCGTCCTCGATCTGCTCGGTGGTGGCCGCCGCCGGGTCGAGCCCGGCGTCGATCAGCGCCGCCGTCCAGGCGTCGCCGAGCCCGTTTCGCAGCAGCTGACCCATGATGGCGGGGAACGTCTCCGGGTCCTTGAGCAGCCAGGAGTGCGTGCCGCCCCGGATCACGACGAGGTCGCCGCCCGAGCGGCGGGCGGCGTCGCGGGCGGCGGCCAGCGGGACGACGTAGTCGCGCTCGCCGTGCAGCACCACCACCGGCACGCCGGCCCGGCGGAGTTGGTCGAGCATGTCCCGGCTGCCGGGTGAGCGCAGCACCGACAGGAACGGCATGAGCAGCTGCCACGGCCGGGTGACGTCGCCCCAGGCCGTCTTCAGCCACAGGCGGGCCAGCTTGGCCGTCTGGGCGGTGTCGTCGAAGGAGAGCGTGGCCAGGCTGTCGACCACCGCCGCCGTCGAGAACACGCCGAGCAGCGGCGGCCACCAGCGGCAGGCGGTGACGATCTGGTCCCAGGCGTCGCCGACGATGGCGTCGATGAGGACCACGGCCACCGCCCGGTCGGGGTCGGCGGCGGCCAGTTCGGTGACGAGCCGCCCGCCCATCGAGTGGCCGGCGTAGACCGCCCGGCGGATCCCGAGCTCGGTCACGACCCGGCCGAGCAGGCGGCTGTAGGCGGCCAGCTCCAGGCCGCCGTGGGGCAGGACGGCGGTGCCGCCGTGGCCGGCGGTGTCGATGGCCACGACCTTGAAGCCCAACGACACGAGGCGGCTGAGCGACTGGGCGTAGAGCAGCCCCTCGGCGGCGAAGCCGTGCACCACCACCAGCGGCACGCCCCGGCCGGCGACCAGCGCCTGCACCGAATGCCCGTCCGACAGCTGGATGCGGTGCTTCGACAGGCGGACCGTCGGCACGCTGCGGAGCTGCGCCCGGCGCGGCCGGGTCGGCGGTGGCGTCGGATCCGGCTCCCAAACCGCGTGGGTCACAAAGGAGTTTTCGGCAGGCGGCGCCAGTTCCCTTTAGAACACCCGCTGCAGGGCGTCCACCATCCAGTCGACGACCGCCCCGGGAAGGCTCGACCGGCTTGTTTCCGGAGCGGGCGGCGGTGCGGCGGCCGCCGCCGCCTGGCTGGCCGGGTCGCCGGGCTTCGGCGGGACGGGGACGACGGCGTAAGCCTCCTCGCCCGGCTTCACCAGGTTGAAGCGGGCCCGGGCGATGCGCTCGATCTCCTCGTCGCTCTCCAGCCGCTTGGCCTCCGCCTCGAGGTGGCCGTTCTGCTGCTTGAACAGGGCCAGCGTCCGGTGGGCGGCCCGCAGGTCGCGCTGCTGGGCCAGGTAGGTGCGGGTCGGGTAGACGGCGCCGAAGAGGATGGCGATGAAGATCACGAAGGCCACGACGACGCGGGCCCGGAAGCTCATATTCGCACCTCGCTCGCCACTCGGCGGCGCGACGCGAGAACCCTCCCGCCGAGGGCGAACTCGGCCCTCACCCCTTGCCTCCGGCGGCCCGGGGGAAGCGGGGGTAGACGGCGCCTTCGCCCAGCGTCTCCTCGATGCGGAGGAGCTCGTTGTACTTGGCCACCCGGTCGGACCGGGCCGGGGCGCCCGTCTTGATCTGGCCGGCCCCGCTGCCGACGGCGAGGGAGGCGATGAAGGCGTCCTCCGTCTCGCCGCTGCGGTGGGAGACCACGCAGGTGTAGCCGGCCCGGCCGGCCATCGCCATCGTGTCGAGCGTCTCGGTCAGCGTGCCGATCTGGTTGAGCTTGACGAGGATCGAGTTGGCGATGCCGTCGTCGATGCCCCGCTGGAGCCGGCGGGGGTTGGTGACGAACACGTCGTCGCCGACCAGTTGGACCCGCCCGCCGAGCGCCGCGGTCAGCTCCCGCCACCCGTCCCAGTCGTCCTCGGCCATGCCGTCCTCGATGGAGACGATGGGGTAGCGGTCGGGGAGGCCGGCCAGGTACTCGACGAACTCGGTGGAGGAGAACGACTTCCCTTCGCCGGCCAGGTTGTAGGCGCCGTCGGCGTAGAACTCGGTCGAGGCGACGTCGAGAGCCAGGGCGATCTCCTCGCCGGGCGTGTAGCCGGCCCGGCCGATGGCCTCGACCAGCAGCTGGAGCGCCGCCTCGTTCGACTCCAGGTTGGGGGCGAAGCCGCCCTCGTCGCCCAGCGCCGTAGCCAACCCCCGCTCCTTCAGCAGCTTCTTGAGCGCCTGGTAGGTCTCCGAACCCCACCGCAGGCACTCGGAGAACGACGCCGCCCCGACGGGGACGATCATGAACTCCTGCAGGTCGACGTTGGAGTCGGCGTGGGCACCGCCGTTGAGGACGTTCATCATCGGGACGGGCAGGACCGAGGCGTTCACGCCGCCGAGGTAGCGGAACAACGGGAGGTCCACGTCGTCGGCCGCCGCCCGGGCCACGGCCAGCGACACGCCGAGGATGGCGTTGGCCCCGAGACGGGACTTGTCGTCGGTGCCGTCGAGCTCGATCAGCAGCGCGTCGACGTCGCGCTGATCGTCGGCCCCCATCCCGGTGACGGCGTCGGCGATCTCGCCGTTGACGTTGCCCACGGCGGTGAGGACGCCCTTGCCGCCGAAGCGGTCGCCGCCGTCCCGAAGCTCGAGGGCCTCGTGGGCGCCGGTGGAGGCGCCGCTCGGCACGGCGGCCCGGCCCCGGGCCCCCGAACTCAGTTCGACGTCGACCTCAACGGTGGGCTGGCCGCGGGAGTCGAGGATTTCCCGCGCCACGACCTGCTCGATGATGCTCACGTGTCACTCCCGGTGCGCCTCAGGCGAAAGTACCGCATCGCCGGGCCGGAGACGCGGAACTCTCGGGACGCGGAACTGCCGTGCCCCGAGGGGCACGGCAGTTCCCCGGGGGGGATCAGGGAGAGGTGCCTAGCAGGTGCCGGTGATGTTGAAGCCGCCGAGCAGCCCGCTGGAGGCGCCGGCGTTGGCCGAGCAGCTGAGCAGGCCGCCGCCGAGCAGGCCGTTGACCGTGCCGAGCGTGTTGCCGACGGCGCCGGTCACGCCGCTGACCGCACCAGTGGCGGCGCCGGTGACGCCGCCGACGGCGGAGTTGCCGGCCGTGGAGGCCGTCCCGGTGGCGCCGTTGACCACGCCGGTCACGCCGTTGACCGCACCGGTCACACCATTCACTGCGCCCGTCACGCCGTTGACCGCGCCGGTCACGCCATTGACGACGCCGTTGACACTGTTGACGACACCGTTCACGGCACCGGTGGCCGAGTTGACCGCCCCGGTGGCCGTGTTGAGCACACCGTTGACGGCGCTGGTGGCCGAGTGGACCACGCCGTTGGCGGCGCCGGTGGCGGTGTTCACCGCGCCAGTGGCGGCGTTGGTGGCGGTGTTCACCGCGCCGGTGGCGGCGTTGGTGGCGGTGCCGGCCACGTTCCCGGCGGTCCCGGCCGCCTGGGTGGCGGTGCCGGCGACCCCGGCGGCCGTCCCGGCCACGCCCTGGACCTCGGCCAGGAGCGCCTGCGGGTCGACGAGGCCGGTGACGCGGTCGAGACTCGGGAGGCCCGGCACCGACACGCCGGGCAGGCTGGCGGCGGTGGAGCAGCTGGCGGCGGCGCCGGTGGCGGCCCAGCAGTTGGCGGCCAAGCCGTCAGCCTGGGCATCGAAGGCCATGGACTGGAAGTCGGTGCTACTGGACACGTTGAGCTGGTGCACGGCCACGGCGGCCGAGGCGACACCCGTCGTCCCGAGCACGGCGGCGGCGGCGATGGCGAGCCCGATCCTCTTCATCGTTCTGAATGAAGCTCCTTGTGATGGGGGGCGACCCGCCCCTCGTGCTTCTCAGTTCTTCGGCGCTGCGAAGGGGCGACGTGAGGAGAGCGATTGGGACATCACCGCGAGAACGGGGGCAACCCTGTGGGCCAGACCGGGTCCGTCCGGACCAAGAGGCGATTCGGGGCTCAGTAACTCGTCTCGGTCGTCTGCTCCCAGAGGGCTACGACGGTCGCCGGGTCCATCGACTCCAGGGTCTCCCCCCGCTCGGCGGCCAGCGCCTCCAGCGCCTGGAACCGGGCCTTGAACCGCCCGGCCCAGCCCCGCAGCGCCGATTCGCCGTCGATCCCGGCCAGCCGGGCCAGGTGGACGACGGCGGCCAGCGCCTCGCCGAGGCGCTCCTCCGCCTCGCCGAGGCGCTCCTCCGCCTCGCCGGCGGTGGCGTCACCCAATCCCGCCAGCGCCTCGCCGACCCGCCGGCGGGCCTCGTCGCCCGTCCCGAAGAACAGCCCGACCGAGCCGGCCTTCCGGTAGAGCTTGTGGGCGTAGAGCAGCGACGGAAGGTGGCGGGACACCCCGTCCATCAGCGACGTCCGGCCCTTCTCGTCCCGCTTGATGACCTCCCAGTTGGCCACGACCTCGTCGGCGCCGGACACGGCCACGTCGCCGAAGACGTGGGGATGGCGCCGGACGAGCTTGTCGTGGATGCCGGTCAGCACGTCGGTGACGGTGAAGGCTCCGGCCTCCCGGGCCAGGGTGGCGTGGAAGGCCACCTGGAAGGCGAGGTCCCCCAGCTCCTCCTCGAGGTGCTCGTAGGCTCCCTCGGGGACGGGCTCGGGGCCCGGGGCCGGCGCTTCTGCCGGCAGCGCCTCGATGGCCTCGATGACCTCGTAGGCCTCCTCCACGAGGTGGCGGGCCAGGCT
>JAICYE010000336.1 GCA_025934385.1 Acidimicrobiia bacterium
ATCGCCCGGGCCTTCCTGGCCGACCCCGCCATCCTCATCCTCGACGAGGCCACCAGCTCGGTCGACACCCGCACCGAGGTCCTCATCCAGGAGGCCATGGCGGCGCTGCGGTCCCAGCGGACGAGCTTCGTCATCGCCCACCGCCTCTCGACCATCCGCGACGCCGACGTGATCCTCGTCATGGAGCACGGCCAGATCGTCGAGCAGGGCAGCCACGAGGAGCTCCTCACCGCCAACGGCGCGTACGCCCGCCTCTACCACGCCCAGTTCGCCGCCCCCGTCGCCGACGTCGCCTGAGCCGGCCCGGCCGGGAACGGCCTAGGGTCGGGGCCCGTGGACGGCAACGCCGAGATGCGGGTGGTGGCCCGGGAGGGGGCGCTGCTGGCCGGCGGGGCGCGGGCCATCCTGCTGCAGGTCGCCCATCCCGGCGTCGCCCGGGGCGTGGCCGAGCACAGCGACTTCGCCAACAGGCCGCTCGACCGGTTGCGGGCGACGCTCGCCTACGTCTACGGCGTCACGTTCGGAACGCCCGAGGAGAGCCGGGCGGTGGCGGCGATGGTGACGGAGGCCCACCGGGCGGTGACCGGCGCCGGCTACCGGGCCTCCGATCCGGAGCTGCAGCTGTGGGTGGCGGCCACGCTCTACGACACCGCGCTGCTGCTGTACGAGGAGCTGTTCGGCCCGCTCGAGCCTGTTGCCGCGGACAAGGTCTACGAGCAGTACGCCGTGCTGGGGACGGCGCTCGAGGTGCCGCCCGGGCGGTGGCCGGCGGACCGGGCCGCCTTCGCCGCCTACTGGGCCGACATGGTCAACGCGCTCGAGGTGTCGGACGACGCCCGGCGGGTGGCCCGGGATCTCCTCCACCCCGAGTGGACGCCGCCGCTGCTGTGGGCGGCCATGCCGCTCAACCGGTTCCTCACCGCCGCCTGGCTGCCGGAGCCGATCCGCGCTCAGTACGGTATCGAGTGGGATGCCGGGCAGCAGCGCCGCTACGACGTGATGATGGCCGTCGGCGGCGCCGTGTACCGGCGGCTGCCCGTCCCCCTCCGGGAGGCGCCGAAGACGTGGTACCTGCGGGACGTGCGCCGGCGGCTGGGCAAGGCCGGCTCTGCTGGGGATGATCGGCGGTGACGCCGACTTTCGGGCGGTTCGCCGCCCGGTCGCCCCGCCCGGAGTCCCCCCCTTGCCCTGTGCCCAATCACCACCTCTCGTGCTGAGGGCCCTGTACGGGCCCTAGCCACAACCGGTCGTGGTGAGGACGGGCCCGCTCGCTCGGCGGGGTGCCGGGCACCGGCCCGGCTCCACCAGCGGCCGCAGCGGCCCACGCCTCTGCGTCTTTGCTGCGCTCAGCGCAGGGTGAAGCCGACGATCTGGTTGCCGGTGGCGGCGACCAGGAGCCCCTTGCTCGCCGCCGGGGAACCGAAGCGGGTGACCGCGCCGAGCGGGTTGGTGAAGCGGGGGACGCCGGTGGCCGGGTCGTAGGCGGTGAGCGTGCCCTTGGCGTCGACGGCCCAGACCGACCCGGCGGCGACGACCGGGGCGCCGGTCGAGACCGACGGCGAGCGCCAGGCGACGTCGAAGCGGTCGGCGCCGACCCGCAGGGCCACGAGCCCGTCGACGCAGGGGACGTAGACCAGACCACTGGCCACCGCCGCGCTGCCGTAGCCGCCGCTGCAGACCTTGGCGGAGAACTTCTGCCCGCCCTCGTGGCCGAGGTGCGCCGCATCGAGGAGGAAGCCGACGCCTTCCTTCCCGATGGCGAAGACCCGGCCGCCGGGGAGCAGCACCGGGCTGGCCGAGCCGAGGTCGGCGTCGTCCCGGTTGAGCGCCTTCCAGTTGGTGGGGGCGAAGTAGTCGACGGCGTGCAGGGCCGGGTCGAGATGCACGACGGCGTTGCCGTAGTCGAAATTGGAGTTCGACTCGCTGTTGCCGGTGGCCGCCCAGACGTGGCCCCCCGCATCGACGGCCGGCCCGCCCGGCGCCCAGATGCCGGCCTCCCGGGTGGTGGGGACGATCCAGGCGGCGAGGTCGCCGGAACCGTCGGCGGGCACCGAGACCACCGCGCCCTTGTAGGGGCCGCAGTCGCCGTAGAGCCCGCCGAACGGCACGTAGACTCGCCCGCCGGCGATGGTGGCCGCCGCCCGCTCCTGCTCCACCAAGGCCTTGAGCCCGGGCGGGTCGATCGCCCGGTGCCAGCGGACGCCGCCGCCGGCCAGGTCCAGAGCGAAGAGCTCGTGGTGAGGGCCGTCGGCCAGGAAGGCCACGACGTCGACGGTGCCGGCGCCGGCGTCCACCACCGGGGTCCCGGTGATGCCCGACGGGTCGATGTTGCCGCAGGGCAGCGACGAGCCGGCCACCGGCGGGCCGAGGTTCTTCTGCCAGGCGATGGCGCCGGTGCCCCGGTTGAGGGCGTAGACGGAGTTCGCCTCGGTGACGACGAGGACGCTGTCGCCGGCGATGAGCGGCTGGGCGTAGACCTTGCCGTCGAGCGCCGGCGACGTCCACGCCTTCTTGATCGCGCCGGCGGGCGCCTGGTCGCCGGCCACGCCGCTGCGGCCGGCGTCATGGTGGTAGGTCAGCCAATCGTCGGCCGGGGACAGCGCGGGTGCCGCGCCCGGCGCCGTCGCCCCCGGCGCGCCGCTCGGCGCCGTGACGACCGGATCGCTGCTGGGCGGGCTCACCGCTCCCGAACGTTCCTGATCCTTGCCGTCCGACTTCGAGCAGGCCGCCGGGACGGCGAGGGAGAGCGCCAGTGTCAGGGCCAGCAAGACGGGCCGCCGGGTGCGCATCCCCACGACGGTACCCCGTCCGGAGTGGGCCGGTGGCCTCCGCCTCCCTTAACCTTTCCCTCCGACAGGGGAGACGGGAGCGGCCATGTCGGCTGGTACGGGAAGTGACGCCGCCTACGACCTGGTGGTCGTGGGCGGGAACTCGGGTGGGCTGTCGGTGGCCATCGCCGCCCAGAGCGGCGGGCTCGGCCGGGTGCGGATCCTGGAGCCGTCGTCGGCCGTGGCCTACACGGAGCTGATCGGCGAGCACCAGCTCGACGTGGGCTTCGGCGAGACGGTGGAGTCGATCGACGTCGCCGGCGATGCCGCCACCGCCGACGAGCTCGAGATCATCACCACCAAGGGCGCCTACCGGGCCCGGGCCTGCGTCGTGGCGCACCGCACCAACGTCGGCAACTCCGTGTGGACGCCGCCGATCGACGCCTCGCTGTCGGAGCGGGTCATCGTCGACCGCTTCTCCGGCCAGCTCGTGGACCAGGACATCCTCATCGTCGGCCATACCGACCATGCCGTGGAGCTGACGTCGAAGGCGGCCATGTCCGGCGCCCGGGTGGTGATCGCCGCCGGCGGGATGATCCCCAAGCGCCTCTCCCCCATCGGTCAGCGGATGCTGCGCCGGCTGGAGCGGGAACGGCTGGCCACGATCCTCTTCCGGTCGGTACCGGAGCGGATCACCGAGGAGGACGGGCTGCCCCTGGCCTGCTTCGGGGACCGCCGCACGCCCGACCTGGAGTTCGACAAGGTCGTCTTCGCGTCGGGGCGCACACCGGTCAAGCCCGACGACGTCGGCCTGACCGAGGCGGCGGCGGCCTCCGGCCGGGTCTGGCTGCTGGGTCTGCCGACCTCCGACG
>JAICYE010000070.1 GCA_025934385.1 Acidimicrobiia bacterium
CATGCCCTGGGCGATCCACGCCGAGTTCCAGCCGACGTTGCCGGCGCCGAGCACGACGACCCGACCGGGCTGCACTCCGGGCGCTCCACCCAGCAGCACGCCCCGACCGCCCCAGTCGCGCTCGAGGTAGTGGGCACCGATCTGGGTGGCCATGCGGCCGGCGACCTCGCTCATCGGAGCGAGCAGCGGCAGCGCCCCCGACGGCAGCTGGACGGTCTCGTAGGCGATGCCCGTCACCCGCCGCTCGAGGAGCGCCCGGCCGACCTGGGGGTAGGCGGCCAGGTGGAGGTAGGTGAACAGGACCTGCCCTTCCCGCATCAGCTCGAACTCGGCCGACTGCGGCTCCTTGACCTTGCAGATGACCTCGCTGCGCTCCCACACCTCGGCCGGGGTCGAGGCGATCTGGGCGCCGGCCCGCAGGTACTCGTCGTCGGTGATGGCGGCGCCGACGCCGGCCCCCGTCTCGATCACCACCGTCGAGCCGTGGTGGACGAGCTCCGACACGCCGTCGGGCGTGACCGCCACCCGGTACTCGTTGACCTTCGTCTCTTTGGGGACGCCGACGACGAGCGGCCGCGGGATCGGCTCGGGCACCCGGGTCAGGCGCAGCGGTGTCGGCTCGGCGCTCACTGCACGGCCTCCGGCTGCTGACCGGCGAGGTAGCGCTCGGCGAGGTTCAGGCCGATGATCGTCTTGGCGTCGGTGATCTCGCCGGAGGCGATGAGCGGGCCGATGCCGGCCAGGGGGATGCGCTCGATCGTCATGTCCTGCTCCTCTTCTTTGGCGGCCTCGGGGCGGTCGCAGGGCGAGAGGTCGAGGGCGATGTAGACATGGGTGAGCTCGGTGGAGAAGCCCGGTGAGTTCCAGAACGTGGCCAGCTTGACCAGCCGGCCGGAGGCCTGCTGGATCTCCTCGGCCAACTCCCGGTGCATGGCGTCGTCGGGCGGCTCACCGGGAACGTCGAGCTTCCCGGCCGGGATCTCGAGCAGCGGGGCCCGCAGCGCCGGCCGCCACTGGCGGACGAGCACGACCTGCTGCCCGCCCGGCCCGTCCTCCACCGGGACGGCGGCCACGGCGCCGGGGTGCTCGACCATCCAGCGCACGAACCGCTCGCCGGCCGGCGACTCGAACGTCTCTTCGGAGAACGTGAGGAACCCGCCCCGGGCGATCTCCCGGGAGTCGACGAGGCGGTACTCGCTCATGGCCCGATTCTAAGTTGTGGCGAGCGCGACACCCTCCGCGTCCTCGGCCAGCGGGAGCCGCGGCGTGCGGGACTCGGCCCGGGCCAGCGCCGCCTTGACCAGTTCCCGGAACAGCGGGTGCGGACGGTTCGGCCGGCTCTTGAACTCCGGGTGGGCCTGGGTGGCCACGAAGAACGGGTGCTCGGCCGGCGCCAGCTCGACGAACTCCACCAGCCGGTCGTCGGGCGACGCGCCCGAGCAGCGGAGGCCGGCGTCTTCCAGGCGGCGACGGTAGCGGGGGTTGAACTCGTAGCGATGGCGGTGCCGCTCGTAGATGACCTCGGTGCCGTAGGCGTCGCGCACGATCGTGTCGGCCCCCAGCACCGCCGGGTAGGAGCCGAGCCGCATCGTGCCGCCCTTGTCGACGACCTCCCGCTGGTCGTCCATCAGGTCGATGACCGGGTGGGGCGTGGCGTGGTCGAACTCCGACGAGTTGGCGCCGGCCAGGCCGACGACGTTGCGGGCGTACTCGATGACGGCGCACTGCAGGCCGAGGCACAGGCCGAGGAACGGGATCTTGTGCTCCCGGGCGTAGGTGACGGCGGCGATCTTGCCCTCCACCCCCCGGATGCCGAACCCGCCGGGCACGACGATGCCGTCGAGGTCGTGGAGCCGGCCCTCGGCCAAGAGGCCCTCGGCGTCTTCCGAGGCGATCCAGTCGATGACGACCTTGGCGCCGTGGGCGTAGCCGCCGTGCTTGAGCGCTTCGACCACCGACAGGTAGGCGTCGGGCAGGTTGACGTACTTCCCGACGAGGCCGATGCGGACCTCGGTCGTCGCCTTCTCCACCCGCGACACGAGGTTGCGCCAGGGGCCGAGCTCGGCCTGGGCGACAGGCAGCCCGAGCACCCGGCCGATGTAGGCGTCGAGGCCCTCGTCGTGGAGCACCAGCGGGATCTCGTAGATGTTCGGCGTGTCGATGGCCGACACGATGCCCTCCTCGGGCACGTCGCACAGCTTGGAGATCTTCTCCTTCAGCCGGGTGGAGATCGGCCGGTCGGAGCGGCAGACGATGGCGTCGGGCTGGATGCCCCGGGAGCGCAGCTCGGTCACGGAATGCTGCGTGGGCTTGGTCTTCTGCTCCCCCGACGGGCCGATGAACGGCACCAGCGTGACGTGGATGTAGAAGACGTTCTCCCGCCCGACGTCTTTGCGGAACTGCCGGATGGCCTCCAGGAACGGGAGGATCTCGATGTCGCCGACCGTCCCGCCGATCTCGGTGATGACGATGTCGACGTCGTCGGTGGCCAGGCGACGGATCCGTTCCTTGATCTCGTCGGTGATGTGGGGGATGACCTGGACCGTGGCGCCGAGGTAGTCGCCCCGGCGCTCCTTGCCCAGCACCGTCGTGTAGATCGAGCCGGTGGTGGCATTGGAGTCGCGGTGGAGCGAGACGTCGACGAAGCGCTCGTAGTGGCCGAGGTCGAGGTCGCTCTCGCCGCCGTCGTCGGTGACGAAGACCTCGCCGTGCTGGAACGGGTTCATCGTGCCGGGGTCGAGGTTGATGTACGGGTCGAGCTTCTGCATGGTCACGGACAGACCGCGGCACTTGAGCAGACGGCCGAGGGACGAGGCCGTGAGGCCCTTCCCGAGGCTCGACGCGACACCGCCCGTCACGAAGATGTGTTTGGCCAACGCCTTACTCCTCCTGATTCACCTGGGGTTCCGCCCTTGCCCAAGGTGTCGGAGAGGCCGCCTTCCCCAGATTCCCGGGCGGCACTCGAGTGACACGGACGAACCTACCATGCCCCTCTGACAGCTTCGGCGGATGGCCGGTTAAGGCTGTTCCACGGGCAGGCCGGAGTTGACCCAGCCCTGCCAGCCACCCTGCAGGTTCTCCACCTTCTCGTAGCCCATGTCGGCCAGGCTCCTGCAGGCCAGCGCCGAGCGGGCGCCCCCGCCGCAGTAGAGGACGACCGTGGTGTCGAGGGGCAGGCGCCCGTCGACCTGCATCTCCAGCACGCCCCGGGGAATGGTGAAGGCTCCGGGGATCTTGCCCTTGGCGAACTCGCCGGGCTCCCGCACGTCGATGACGACGATCTGCTCGCCACCCTGCAGGCGTGACTGGAGATCGGTCACCGTCACCTCGGGCACCGACCGGAGCGCCTCGATCACGATCTGCTGAAAGGACTTGGGGGTCGCCACGGACCGGCACCCTAATGGCTACCGTTGCCAGCGCCGTCATGCGAACCACCCGCCGGGCTCCCATCCTGATCGCGATCGCAGTCGTGGGGGTGGCCCTGCGGATCCCGGCCTACCTGGCCACCCGCCACGTCAGCTTCGACGACGGCGTGTACGGCGCCTCGGCGGTGGCCATGCGGACGGGCGCCCTGCCGTTCCGGGAGGTGTTCTCCAGCCAGGGCCCGCTGTTCCTGCCGCTGGTGTGGCTGTTCGACGTCCTCGGCCTGCGGACGTTCGACGCGCCCCGCCTGCTGTCGGTGGCCTCGGGGCTGGCGCTGGTGCTGGCGACGTGGTCGGCGGCCCGGGCGTTGCGACTCTCGCCCGCCGCGGCCGGCATGGCGGCGGGCCTGGTGGCCACCAGCGGCAGTGTCCTGTGGGTCACCGGCCCGCTCACCTCGGACGGGCCGGGCCTGGCCCTGGCCGCCGGAGCGGTGGCCGCCGCGCTGTGGTACCGGCGGACGCCGTCGTTGCGGCTGGCGCTGCTGGCCGGTGCGCTGCTCGGGGCGGCCCTGTCGGTCAAGAGCCTCCTCCTCGGCGCGGCGGTGCCGGTGGGCTGGGCCCTGCTGCCCAACCGCCGGCATTTCGCTGCGGCGGTGGCCGTCGCCGCCGGGGTGGGTCTCGTGGTGGCCCTGCCGTGGGGCCTCGGGAACGTGTGGGACCAGGCGTTCCGCTACCACCTGGAGGCGGCCGGGCCCCGCACGCCCGTCCGCAACCTCCGCAAGGTCCTGTCCACGCTCGGTGACCGCGACCTCCCCGTCGCGCTGGCCGCCCTGGCCGCCGCCGGTGCCGCCTTCGGCGCCGGCAACTGGCGTTCCTTTACCGGAATACAGCGGAAAAGGAACGCCGGTTGGCCGGGAGAGGGCGGAGGGGGGCTCGTGGCCGGCTGGCTCCTCGCCACCGTCGTCGTCCTGGCCGCCGAGCATCCGCTGTGGCGCCCGCACGTCTCGCATCTCATCCCACCGGCGGCGCTGCTGATCGCCGTCACCTTCGACCGCGTCCGCCGGCGCCTCGCCACGGCCGCCGTCGTCGTGGCCGCCGTCGTCGCCTGCGCCGTCGTGCCCTACCACCTCGTCCACCTGTCGGAGGTGCTGTGGCCGGCCCCGCCGGGCCCGGCGCTGGCCGCCGCCCGAGCCGACCTCCGGGCCCTCCCGGCCGCGGCCCTGGCCATCAGCGACGACCCCGGCGTCGTCTGGCGGGCCGGCCGCCGGACGCCGCCCGACCTCGTCGACACGTCGATCCTCCGAATCGATTCGGGCCGGATCACCGCCACCTCGCTGGCCCGGGCGGCCGCCGGTCGCGACGTCTGCGCCGTCCTCGTCTGGTCCCACCGCTTCGGCGACCTCACCGCTCTCCCCGACCGGCTGCGGCAGGCGGGCTACGTCCCGGCCGCCGACTACGGCGGCCCGAAGCGGCTCTGGAGGCGGGGCGCCTGCGCCCCCTGACGTAGGCTTCCGCCATGAGGCGCTCGGTGGCCCTCCTCGCGGTCCTGCTGCTCACGGCGCTGGGCGAGGTCGTCGCCTCCCCGCCGGCGGCCGAAGCGACCGCCATCGGCGCCTGCAACATCAGCGGCACGATCGTGTTCACGCCGTCGGCCGCCGGCGCCGACCACGGCGCCTGGGTGATCGGCCCGGCCGTCATCGCCTGCCGGGGCCCGTTCCGTTTCCCCCACCCCGAGCAGATGAACGGCCAGGCGGGGTCGGTCTCGGGGATCGGCTCCTACGCCACGGTTCCGGTCGGGCAGGGCCACTGCCTCCGGAAACTGGGGTCGGGAACGGTCGACTACTGGATCAAGACCGAGGAGCAGGACGTCCACGTCAAGGAGCCCCACGAGTTCGTGCTGGCCGGCGCCGGCCTGTTCACCACGCCGACGTTGCGGGGCACCTTCGAGGTCCCGCTCCACGAGGGCAACTGCCTGGCCGGGCCGGTGAACCGGGCGATGTTCCTGGCCCAGGTGACCGTGGTGCGGGTCCCCCGCGACCCCGAGTACCTCGACCCGTCGAACTGAGGGCGATCCTCAGGAGGACGGGCGCAGGCGGCCGAGCTGGTCGAGGCGCTCCAGGGCCGGCGTCCGCTTGATCACCTTGCTGAACGAGACGACGTCGGCGGCGACGTTGAGCACGGCCAGGGCGCCGGTCAGGACGAGGCGGGCGCCCGGCCCGAGCGTCAGCAGCGCGCCGAGGCCGAGGGCGGCGCCGAGGGCGTTGGCGCCGGCATCGCCCAGCATCAGCCGCTCGCCGAGGTCCTCGGGGAGCAGGCCGAGGGCGGCGCCGACGACCGGGCCGAGGGCCACGCCGGCGGCGCTGCCCCGGGCGGCGGCGGCCAGCGCCACCCAGGCGACCAGCGACATCTTGATGGTGCGGCCGGGCGCCCGGTCGAAGGCGTTGCCGAGGTTGGCGGCCAGGGCGACCAGGGCGCCGTCGGCCGCCAGCCGGAGGATCCCCCCGCCGCCCGACGCCGTCGATCCCGCCGCCGAGGCCAGCATCAGGGCCAGGACGCCGCCGCCGAGCAGCTTCACCCCGCCGGCCGACAGGCGCCCCGCGGCCAGGGCCCGCAGGTGGGCCCGCCACCCCCGCTCGGCGTCCCCCCCGAGGACATCGTCGAGGAAGCCCAGCGCCCCGAAGCCGAAGAGGCCGGCCAGGACCACGGTCGGGGCCACCCCCGGCCCGCTGCCCGAGCCGAGCCCGGCGGCGGCGGCCAGCGCCCGTCCGCCCTCGACGGTGGCCACGGCCAGGGCCAGGACGATGCCCGCCCCCGTCGGCAGGTAGTGACTCCGGTAGTTCGGCCGCTGCAGGACGACCGCGCCGAACAGCCCGGCCGACATCCGCCAGATGAGCTGGGCGGCCAGGAATCCGGTGGCCAGGCCCAGCACGACGGCGGTCACCGGGAGACCCGGGCGACCGCCACGTCGGGGGACGGTCCGTCGCCACTGCGGTCAGGGGCCGAAGCGGCGAGGTACACGGCGGCGCAGGCCGCTCCCAGCAGCGCCACCAGGCCGAGCGTGGCCGCCCGGCCGGCGGGATCGACCCCGCGGAGGACGGCGGCGCTGCCGGCGCCCAGGGCGACCGACACACCGAGGGCCCGGCCGAGCCGGGCGGGGGCCAGCCGCTGTCCGGTCCGGCGGGCCAGCCCGGCGCCGAGCACGACGGCGCCGATGAGGTAGGCCAGGCTGTGGGCGGCGCCCATGACCGCCAGCTTGGCGTCGCCGTGGGCCAGCGCCCCGCCGACGGCCATGAGGACGGCGCCGAGCCCGGCCGAGCCGACGGCAACCAGCGCCGGGGCCCGTCCCTCGCCGAGGGCGTAGTGGGCCCGCACGAACAGCAGGAAGGCGCCGTAGGGAAGGAGCCCGGCGGCCAGGGCGGCCAGGCCGACGCCGATGAGGCGGCCGCCGCCCTGGCTGGTCTGGCCGAACGCCAAAGCCTCCATGATCCGGGGGGCGAAGACGATGCCCGCCACGCTGACCGGCACGACGAAGCCCACCATCCCGTCGAGGGCCCAGCGCAGCGACCGGCCGAAGGCGGGCAGGTCTCCCCGTCCGGCCTCGCCGGCCAGCTCCGGTAGCACGGCGGTGATCAGCGGCAGCGCCAGTACGGCGTAGGGGACCAGGAAGAAGGCGAAGGCCACCTGGTAGGCGACGACGCCGCCGGAGACGCCCATGCCGACGAGGAGGGCGGCGGCCAGCAGCAAGGCTGTCCCGGCGTGCTGGACGCCGGCCCAGCCCGACAACCGCACCGCCCGCCCGAGGCCCGGGACGCCCGCCGGCCGGGGCAGCCGGATCCGGAGCCGGAACCCCGTCCGCCACAGCGCCACCGCCGGGATGGCCACGAAGGCCGCCACCCCGAGGGTCCCGGCCGCCCCGAGCGCCAGCCGCTCGGCCAGCGTCAGGTCGAGCCCCGGCCGGCCGGGGCCGTGGAAGACCCGGAAGGCGCCGAGGGCCAGGACCATCAGCACGGTGTTGCCGATGGGCGCCACGGCCGTCACCGTGAAGTGCCGCTTGGCGTGGAGGACGGCGGTGGTGACGGCCCCGACGGCGTAGAGCAGCACCTGGGGGACGAACAGGCGGAGCAGGAACGTGGCCAGGTGCCGCTGCCCGGCGGCCACCACCGGGTCGGCGGTGCCGGTCGTCAGCAGCCGGGCCAGGGCCGGGGCGGCCAGGACGCCGGCCAGGCAGATCGGTCCCAGCACGAGCAGCGACCAGCCCAGCAGCGCCCCGGCCAGTCCCTCGGCGTCCGCTCCGTCCTCGCCGGCGGCGCCCGGGAGCCGCTCCAGCAGGTCCACGAAGGCCGGGACCAGCACCGCCGACAGCGCCCCCGCCGCCAGCAGGTCGAAGAGCACGTTCGACACCGAGTTCGAGGCCGAGAAGGTGTTGCCGAGGTCGGTCGTCCCGAGGATGGCGGCGATCATCAGCACCCGGCCGAAGCCGAGGATCCGGGACACCGCCGTGGCCGCCCCCATGGCCCTGGCGGCCCGACCCATCCGGGCCGCCGGCGCCTCTTCGAGGTCGACGGCGACGCTCACGGGCCCACCGCCGCCGGCACGCCCTCGGGCGGCGCCGATTCCAGGGTCGGCAGCTGGCTGCTGGCCCCCGGGCCCTCGCCGTAGTGCCCGGCCCGGCCGGTCCCGAGCTCCTGGATGGCCAGCGTCAGGGCCACCTGGCCCCGGGGGTCGTCGAGGTCGTCGACGGTCGAGACGACGCGGGACAGGGCCGCATCGTCCCGCACACCCTTCACCACCGAACCCCGGGCCTTGAGGGTGGCCGTCGGCCGGAAGACCTCGGCCAGGGCCAGCCGGGCACCGGCGGCGGCCGCCGCCCGCAGGACGGGCAGCGTCACCGTGCCCGGCGGCGGGTGGGCCTGGGTGCCGTCGATGACCAGCATCCGGGACCCGGCCGGCGGCCATGAGTCGAGGCTCACCGCCCCGCCGCCCAGGGTGTCGAACG